>CAYYHN010000310.1:0-5899 GCA_964471245.1 uncultured Rhodothermaceae bacterium
AATGCAACAGCCCAAACTGGCACGGCCACAACTACACGCTAGAGGTAACCGTTGCTGGTGAGCCTGACCCGGAAACCGGCTATCTGGTGGACTTGGGCGTTTTGAAAAAGGTGATTCAACAGCGTGTCATTGACAAGGTCGATCACGCCAACTTGAACCTCGACGTTGATTTTATGGAGGGCATCGTGCCCTCATCCGAAAACTTCGCTATGGCCATCTGGGGGCAGTTGGTCGATGCGGTGCCCGGCGGTGGACGCCTCTACAGCGTCCGGTTGTTCGAGACCGAGAACAACTTTGTCGAGTATCGCGGCGAATGACATGTACTGACCGAAAGGAGGAGACGAAATTATGTCTAGAATAGACCTACCCCCTAAAGCACTTGTGACGAACGGAAATGGAAACGGCCACAATGGGCATCATCACGATGATGACGCACGTGGCTACACGCGCAGCGACACGTACAGCGAAACAACGACGGAGTTGCTCAAGGGAAACGTGCACAGCATCCTGAGCTACATCGGGGAAGATCCTGAACGCGAGGGTTTGGTCAAGACACCGGAGCGTGTGGCCAAGGCGTACCAGTACCTGACGCAAGGTTACCATCAGGATCCGCACGAGATTTTGCTCGGTGCTGTGTTTGAAGAAGAGTACAACGAGATGATTCTTGTGAAGGACATCGAATTGTATTCGCTATGTGAGCATCATATGCTGCCGTTTTTTGGCCGTGCCCATGTTGCGTACATCCCGAATGGTCGCGTCGTTGGGTTGAGCAAGATTCCGCGTGTTGTGGACGTGTTTGCGCGCCGCCTGCAGGTGCAAGAGCGCTTGACCGTGCAGATCCGCGATGCGATTCAAGACGTGCTTCAGCCCGAAGGCGTAGCTGTTGTGATTGAGGCAACGCACATGTGCATGGTGATGCGCGGCGTGCAGAAGCAAAACTCAGTAACCTCGACGAGCGCAATGAGCGGGCCGTTCATGCACAACCCGGCCACGCGTGAGGAGTTCATGCGACTGATCCACAGCTAAGCATCTCAGCGGCACCGCCGACCGACACCGCTTGGAAGCGTCTGACCCCGTAAGGCCAGGCGCTTCTTTTTTGCACATACATTTGCGATTATTGGCCACGAAGACGCGAAGACACAAAGTTGTTGTGGGTGCCGCTCGGGAGAAGTGCCAGCGCTTTGTATCGTATAGGTGAGTTGTTTGGAGGCAATTATTGTACGTCAATCCACCTTAGTGTCTTTGTGCCTTCGTGGCGCTCAAAACTGAATAATTTATGCCTACAATTGTAATTACGGGCGCAAGCCAAGGGATTGGCGCGGCGCTTGCCGAGGCGTTTGCGCAGGAGCCCAACGCACGTTTGGCGCTACTCGCCCGCAATGAAACCAAGCTGCACGCCGTCGCCGAAGCATGCCACGCGCACGAGGCCGAGACGCTTGTGCTACCAACTGACGTGACCGACGAAGCCGCCGTGCAGGCCGCCACGCAGGCTGTGTTAGAGCGCTGGGGCGCGCCCGATGTGCTCATCAACAACGCGGGCGTGTTCAAGCCGGGCAACGTCGTCGATTCGCCTGTCGTACTCTTTCGCGAGCAGATCGAGGTGAACCTGACCAGTGCGTTTATGGTGACGCAGGCGTTCTTGGGCGCGATGACCGAAGCGAAGCGGGGGACGATCTTCTACATGGCTTCTGTCGCGTCGATTCGGGCGTACGCAGGCGGGGCTGCCTATTGCGCAGCCAAGCACGGCTTGCTCGGCCTCGCTCGTGTCGTCCGCGAGGAAACAAAAGAACACGGCATCCGCGTGACGACACTGCTTCCCGGTGCGACCCTCACGCCAAGCTGGGACGGCGTCGACCTCCCCGAAGAACGCTTCATGCCCGCCACCGACATCGCCCAAGCCGTCCGCGACGCATGGCACCTCTCCGACCGCACCGTGATCGAGGAATTGCTACTGCGCCCGCAACTGGGGGATATTTGAGTATGGGAGAATGGGGTGGGTGAAAGAAAGTTTTGAAGCAAAGCCCTCCCACACTCCCAAACACCCACACTCAATCGTCCGTCCCGCCTTCGGTCACGGAGAAGCCGAGCATCATGCCGCTGTGTAGGTGTTCGGCGATATGGCAGTGCATCATCCATTCGCCAGGAGTGGTCATGTCGATGAGGATGTCCATCGTCGAACCAACAGGCACGGTGGCGGTGTCCTTCCAGACGAGGTTTGGGTTGGGCACGCCGTCGATGGCGGTGACGAGGAACCGCTGGCCGTGCACATGGAACGGGTGGTTCATCGGGTGGAACGTTCGCGGGTCGTTGAAGAGGCGCAGCTTGACGACATCGCCCAGTTCAAAGTCCCAGTTGATCGCCATGTTCTCGCGGCCCGTGTTTACGTCTTCGAGGAGCCACTCGACCTGTGTGCCCGTCGAGACCCAGTTCATCATCGGCATCGCGTCGTTCCACTCGATGGGCGGCACGTAGAGCGTGTCGATCTCCATCGATAGCATGATGGGCACGGGCAAGTCTTGCACGCGCACGCCGAGGTGCAGTTCGTGGTCGACCTCCTTGTCGAAGAGCGGGCGGAAAGTGGCGATGTCGCGCTGTACGTCCGCATGCTCACGGAGCGTGTGGAAGGCGTCGGTGAAGTCTTGGGTAGCGGGCGTATCCTTGACCATGATCATACCCAGCGTATCGACGTGCGAGTAGAACTCGCCACGGAAGTGGTTGATGGCTTGGATCGAGTTGGTCAGGTAATGCATGCCGGGCTCGTCGAACAGCACCTCGACGATGTAGCGTTCGGCAGGCGCAATCGGCACGCTGCCGACGTGTGCTTCGCGCTCGTACTTGCTGAGGTCGGAGCCAATCACTTTAACTTTTCCGTCGCCAAAAACTGTGTTGAACGTTCGTGCATTCGCTACGTTGGTCAGGTAGAACCGCACAACATCGCCCTTGTTGACTTCGAGGTGGTAGTGCGGGGCACCGTTGACGAGCATCACGTTGCCGAATCGCCCCATCAGCGCGTGCGTGTGCGACTCCTCGCCGTACGGAATCAGGCCCACGTCGTCCATCAGGATGTCGTCGAGGATGATCGCTTCCTCGCGGTTGACAGGATTGTAGTAGTCGTCAGTCGGCGGCTTGACCAGCATGTTGCCGTAGAGGCCCATGTCCTGCTGGATATCCTCGCGCATGTGCGGGTGGTACCAGTAGATGCCGCTGTCGGGAAAGTAGAGCTCGTAGGTGAACATCTCGCCGGATTCGACGGGGTCTTGCGTCATGCCTGGAATGCCGTCGAAGCGGTTGTCGAGCCGGAGGCCGTGCCAATGGACCGTCGTAGGCATTTCAATGTTATTGTGGAACTGCACGATGATGGTCGAGCCTTGGTCGACCTTGAGTAGCGGGCCGGGGTACTGCTCATTGTAGCCATACATCACGAACGTTTTGCCGTTGAGCGTGCGCCGCACGAGCGAGGCGTGCAGGTGCAGGGTGTCGCCGTGTGCTAGCTCGACGGTCTCGCGCGGACGCGCCTCGGGTAGAATGTCGGCCATCACGCCGCGCCCCGGTAGGAACGTGCCTACAGGTGGGACCTCGCTATCCATGCCCGGCATCATCGGCATCGACATGTCCATCGGCGGCATGCGCCATGCTTCGGGATCGGCGTTGGCGTCGCCGTGCATCATGTGGCCTGCGTGGCCTTGATGACCTTGGTGGCCCTGATGCTGTGCGAGGAGCAGACCCGGCACGAGCAACAGACAGGCGAGGAGGACGGTGAATCGTTTCATGGTCGATGCGATTGGTGGCGCGCGACGCCGGGTTTAGGCTTCTTCAGCTTCGCGTTTGCGTTGCATGTGCAGGCGGATGAGGGCGATCAGTACGCCTTTGGCCGTGAAGACCACGGCGAGGCCGCCAGCCGTCAGTAGCACGAAGGCGTATCCCATGCCGCTACTGTGTTGGTAGTTCCAAAAGATAACCACTGTAGTGATCAAAAAGAGTACGGCCCCGGCGAGGTTGATAGCGAGCGACGGCCACACGACATCCGCAGGAAACACCAGCCGCATCAGGCCAGCCCCCAGCCACAACAGGAAGAGCGGCACGCTCCACGTCACAGCATTGAGTACCCCCATACGCCACGTCTCGTGCGTCGTCAGCACAAACACGGCCAGCAGCAACACGGCGGCGAGCAAGGCCATGACTGTGTGAAGACGGGCGTGGATGCGCATGCGCGGATCGTTTGTGATGTGCAGTTTGTCTTTGTCGACAGGACGTTGCTTTACTGCTGGAGATCTCTCCGCTCACTTCGTTCGGTCGAGATGCCCTGCTTTTCGGTCGGTGCGCCTATCCTCAATACCCGTACACCGCACACGGCTCTTCCTCGAACGGCCCGTGCCCGGCCATCGTGTGCATCAGGCCGCTCCGCGAGATGCCGCGCAGTACGATGGGGCCTTGCCACAGGGTTCCTATGGTATCTGCCGACTCCTCCAGCGTGATCACTACAAGGTACTTGTTCCACGACACCTGTCCAGAAGCTTTGAAGTCCTCATCCAATACGCCGAGCAGCTTCGTCTCTTGCAAGTCTGGCGTCGTCACCCAAACCGCATAGACGCCACTGCGGGCAGGTCGCAGCCGGTCGATGCGGATGCTGAGGTCATACGTGTAGCTGCCGTCCGGCGTCAGCGCCACCCCAAACGGCGACCGGCTGAACCGCACCTCCGCTGCCCCTCTCGCCAGCCGACTCCCCGTCACGCGCTTCGTCGAGACGAGGTCGATTGTGTAGTAGTCGTTGGCAGAGCAGGCTGAAGAGGCTGTTGGCTGTTGGCTATGGGCTGTTGGCTCCGTGTGAGAGGTGGTGCCCATCAGGACAAGGGCAAACAGGGGAAGGATGAACGTAGCGCGGCGCATGGTAATGGCGTCGAGGCGAGGGTGCAAAAAAATACATACGCGTATGACGAGCAGAATGCTCCGGACATAAGCACCACGCATGGGGAGACTGCGCCATGCGTGGCGTTTCCTCACGATGATGTCGCTGTACGAATCACGAACCGCCAAAGCGAGGCATAGCCGAGTAAAGTGAGCGTAGCGAACGTCCCAAGCACCCGCACGAAGTGCGCCTAGTTCGTCCCCATGGGGCCGTCGTCCCATTTCTGTACGCTGGAGACGTTGGGCTGGCCCCAATCTTCGCCGTTCCAACCGCTAAAGCCTTCCATGCGGAACGTCCAGAAACCCGTGCTCATGTCGCTGATGGTGATAAGTCCATCAGCGTTGCGGACATCCACGCCGAAGGCGCCTTGGAACATCGGGTAGCGGAAGTCTGGGTCATTCGGTGGGCCGATGTATGTGTCGTAGTAGGCGACGGTGACGGGGTTCTTGGGGTCCATTAGGCTGAAGACCTGCAGGCCATCGAGGTAGCCCGAGACGAAGACGTAGGGCCAGCGCACTTCGTGGTTGTGGACGAGGTGCTTCCAGTCGGCGGTCCACGCGCTGATGGGGCGGCGGATGTTGGTCACGTTGCCATCGAGGGCGGGCTGGAGGTCGAAGATGCGGAGCGGCGCGTACTGATACTCGGTCTCCGCGATGACGTAGCGGCCATCAGGCGATGGCGTAAACGTGTGGCCGTAGCTGACGCCACTCACGCCCGTCAGCGAGACGACGAGTTCCGGGTTGTCGAGGTCCGTGATGTTGTAGACGTAGTAGCCGCCCGTGCCGCCGCCATAGAAGCGATCCTGCTCGGTGTCGGTGTGGAAGCCCGCGTAGAAATCATGATACCCCCGGCGAGTGCCCTCCGCACCCGGCACCGGAATCCGTCCCGCCAGCGCGTTCTCCATGTCGCCTTCGACGATCTTGCCGAGGTCATACACGTGCGCAAACGGCCCGGAGATGGTTGTCATGAGGAGGACGCGGCCATCCGAGTGCT
>CAYYHN010000311.1:0-5883 GCA_964471245.1 uncultured Rhodothermaceae bacterium
CTGCCCAGACGTCTGGTTCAAGCGTTGCCTCCCCGACGTGCTCGCCCAACTCCGCGCCACGACCTGACTCGGCTGCCATCGCCACTCAAAATCTTCACAATTCCTCCATTTAAGGAACGCGTAAAAGCCGCCGATATCCTAACTGAGCGTTGCGCCCTGCTGGTTGCTTCGGCAACAGCGTGGCAGGCTCTCCAATAGCGGTATCGGTGGGGATAGCCCAAGCTTAACCCCGCAGTACTTGCCGGAGACCTCTTGCGCCCCATAGCGCAGCGTCTACCACCAACAACTGTTTTCATTTTGAGCCCGCACGGTAGCGTCGGGCGGGGTTTTGGGGCGTAGAACATCCCCGACGCTACGGGCTCATTTTTTTCCTCCAGATCGGCTCTAACGCAGCCTCTGCACATGATGGAAATCGTTCAAGCTCCCAGTAAGCTTCGTGTGCTCGTCGTAGAGGACAACGAAAACATTCAAGCCCTACTGGAATATTTACTGACGCCTCGCTACGACGTGACGGTCGTCGGGCAGTACGATGATGCCCTTGCCCAAGCGACCGAATCGACTTTTGACGTGCTCCTGCTCGACATCAACCTCAACGAAAAGCGGTCGGGTATTCACTTGCTCCATACGCTTCGGCGAATTCCCGAATTCGCACACACACCCGCTATCGCTTTGACGGCGTACGCCCTCTACGGCGACCGCAGCAAGTTGATGGACTTAGGATTTAATACATACGTCGCTAAACCATTTAGCCGTACTGAGTTAATGCGAGCTATGCAAGAAGCAGCCGCTCTACTCTACCCAACCATACGTGAATTGCCGCGCGAACCCAACCGGAGCGCTATGCCACGCCAAGCAGCAACCACCTTGCACTTGGTTGTGAACGCACAGAAATCACACCTCTCGCCAATGCCAACGGCTTGACTTGAAACTTTACGGTGAATCCAGGGCGGATCACTCGCGCCCCGGCAGGGTCTTCGGATGGCCTGCTGGGGCGTTTCTTATTGCCCACACGCCACACTCCGGGACTATACACCTAGGTGAGCCTGCTCGAAACGAATCCGCCTGCCGATGCGTTTAGCAAGGGTCACTAGGTTGCCCTTCTGCCATGCTCGACGCGCTGCTAAAATTACCTCGCCTCCTCCTGATCACCTTGGTGCGCGGGTATCAGCTTATTATCTCGCCGCACTTTCCTTCGTCGTGCCGCTATACGCCAACCTGCTCGGCCTACAGCATCGAAGCGCTGCGGAAATATGGTGCGCTGAAGGGGTTTGTATTAACAGTGCACCGCATTGGACGCTGTCACCCTTGGGGCGGACACGGCTACGACCCACCACGCTGGTTTGGTGAGCCCTTGCCAACGATGCAAGAGGCCACCGAAACGAACCACGACATCGACACCACAGACTCCTCGCAAGTGCCTCCCTCCACCTCGGTGCTTTAATTCCCTACGAAGGCCGCACTTTCGCGCAGCCCGGCGGTATATTCCCGGCTCTTCCGTCTGTTTGCGCATCGTTCTGCCATGGCATCCGAACCCACGTTTCGCGTCTACAACACGCTGACCAACTCGACCGAGGCGATCACGCCTATCGAACCCGGCCACTTCAAGTTTTACTCGTGTGGCCCCACGGTCTATAGTTTTGCCCACATCGGCAACTTCCGGTCTTTCCTCACAGCCGACCTCATCCTGCGCATCGCCGAGGCGATTGGCTGGCAGGTCACCTACGTCTCGAATATCACCGATGTCGGCCACCTGACGGAAGATGACGTAGCCGATGCCAGTGGCGAAGACAAGATGGCGAAGGCACTCAAGTCAAAAGAAGGCGAGGCCTTCCGCAATGTATGGGACCTTGCACGCCACTATGCCAACGCTTTGCTGGACGACTGGAATACGCTCAACTTACGCCCGCCAACAGTCCGGCCACGTGCCGCAGAGCATATGCGGCAACAGATTCTGGCGATTGAAGACTTGATGGCTAAGGGCCACGCCTACGAGACCAGCCAAGGCATCTACTTCGCCGTGGACACTGTGTCTGACTACGGCAAGCTCTCGGGCAACCGTGAGGCCCACGAACTCAATGAAGCCGTCCGCGATGTCGTCGTCGATTCCGAGAAGCGCAGCCCACGCGACTTTGCCTTATGGAAAAAGGATGACAAGCACCTGATGCAGTGGTATAGCCCTTGGGGTTGGGGCTTTCCTGGCTGGCATCTCGAATGCTCGGTGATGGCGATGGAGTACCTCGGCCCAACGCAAGACGTGCACGCAGGCGGCGAAGACCTCATCTTCCCGCACCATGAATGCGAGATTGCACAGTCGGAATGCCTCACAGGTGAGCAGTTTGCAAATACATGGGTGCACACCCGCTTCCTTCAGGTGGAAGGCGAGAAGATGTCGAAAAGCAAAGGCAACTTCTTTACAGTACGCGATCTCGTCTTACCCGAAAGCGAAGGTGGTCGCGGTATCGACCCACTGGCGCTACGCCTGACGTTGCTCTCGGGGCACTACCGCAAGCCGTTCAACTTCACGTTCAAGACACTCAAGACCAATGCCCGTCACGTCGAACGTTTCCGCGAAACCTTGGCGATGATCGATGAGGCCGTTGCTTCAGACGCGCCGGGTGACGACCTGCTGGGCGAACGCCTCGAAGGGGCTTACAACCGTGTACTGAACGCCCTCCTTGACGACCTCAACACGCCTGCAGCTATTGCGGGCGTCATCGGTGGCACGAAGATGATCCAAGCCTTCGCCGCCAAGATGAACGGGGCTTCTGCACGCAGCGCCCGCGCGTGGTTCGACCGCATCAATGCACTCCTCGGCATCATCGAACACGAAACGGCCCTGCCGCAGGCAAGCGCTGACGAGGGCGAAGACCCACTCGCTGAGCAAGTCGAAGCGCTCATCGCCGAGCGTAACGCCGCCCGCGCCGCCAAAGACTGGAGCCAAGCCGATGCTCTGCGCGATGCCATCACCGCCCTCGGCGTCGAAATCCGCGACACACCTGACGGCACGACGTGGAAACGGGTTTAGAATGGTGATGGAGGGTAGTAGATTGGTGCGCAAAAACTGACCCAACGTATCGCCAAAGCGAGGCAAAGCCAAGCGTACGAATTCCGAATCACAACCAACGACGTATACCCATGCCTACGACCTTGCTCGATTACAGCCACATGTCCGGCGGATTGGCCCGGATGATGGACCGCTTTCGGGATGAAGGCACACTCACAGGTGATGCCGATGCCGATCAGTACCTCCGCGACTCGGCTAATGGAGCACTGTTGGGCTTGCTCTATGACCAGCGCGTCCGCGCCGAATACGCCTTTACCGGGCCAATCCGGCTACAAGAACGCCTCGGCCATCTCGATATGGCGAAGATCGCAGCGATGGATCCGGAGAAGCTGCGCGAGCTCTTTGCAATTCAACCGGCAGTGCACCGCTTCACCAACAAGATGGCAGACAACACACACGCCGTCGCCGCCATCCTTACGGAGCAGTACGACGGCAACGCCGCCAACATGTGGAACGACGGTGCAGACTTCGCTACGATCAAGAAGCGCATCTTGAAGCTACCCGGTTTCGGCGCACAGAAGTCCGAGAAGATGAAATATGTGCTCCACTATTTTGACTACCGCGACTTCAGCGATACCTGACCCTGCCAGCTAGCTAGACACCATAGATCTCGCCTAGTTTATCGAGAATGCCCACGAGATGTTCGTCGGGTGTAGCAAGCGGTTGCCCCTCGTCGTTGGTTGCTTCAAGTGCTTGGATGTACCGTACATCCCGCTGCAAGGTCATGGAAAAACGTTCGTAGTTCATGCCTAGCTTCCTCCGTAGCAGGCTGATACGCTCCTGCGTCCATGCCTCAGGCTTGGCTCTTCCCCTCATAATCCGTTTGATTAACACCCTGTAACCCTGATTTGGTAGGCCTGGCCTCGACACGACCTTTCCGTCAAGGCCCACGCTCCCTGAAGGATACGCTGCTGTATTACTATACACGAAAAAATGCGTGGTCGTCCGCCATGCAATGCGTCATTTCTTTGTATGTACGCATCCTGCTATGGAGCTAAGGTGTCCCAAATCATCATGGTTGAGCGCTATCAACCCTTTGGCTTTTGCACATTAGCCAAATAGTGAACAGGCGCTTGCTAGCTATTCACCGAGCAAATCACCGATTTAATCGACAGCGGGCTGCCGTGCATCTCCTTTTGTCGATCTAAGCATTCATCTCAGCGGTTTGGCTGCTGGACGTGCAGCGGCCGTGGCGTTCTTGGGACCAGACAAAAATTCTGGACTCAATGCAACACCACCATGTCGACCCCTTCTGTTCCCTACTCCTCAGATACACCTGGTCGTCCGGCCCATCTGCTCCTCGTGGAAGATGACCGTTCGATGCGTGCGTTTCTCACGTCGTACCTCGGTCAGCACTATGCCATCACGGCCGTAGCCAACGGAGCCGAGGCGCTTGCTCAGCTCCAAACCAAACCCGAGCGCTTTGTGGGCATCCTGACAGACCTTGAGATGCCCCAACTCAACGGCTTGCAATTGATTCAGCAGGTCCGTGCGGGATCGGCCCAGACGCATCTGCCCATCCTTGTGGTCTCGGGCGAGACGACCAGCACACAGCGCATTGCGTGCTTGGAAGCCGGAGCCAACGACTACCTCACGAAACCTTTCAACCCGGAAGAACTGCGGCTGCGCTTGCAACGCCTCATCTATTCCCAACCCCTCGCCTAGTCCCATGACACGTCAGCTCCTACTGCCCCTTGTTCTCTTCGTCACCGCTTCTTTCCTGATGCGATGCGACCCCGGCTTCGATTTCGACGCCCATCAACCTACTGAAACCACTGCCTCCGCCCCTATCGACTCGGCCACGCTGGCCCAATCGCCCTTAACAAGCCTTGTGGTGGCAGATGATTTCACCTTTCAAACCACCCGCCCCCTTGCCATACATTTGGATGCAACGACCAATACCGGCACCCCCTTGCAAGGAGTTCGGTTCGATGTCTATCGACATGCTCCTTCGCCAGAAGTAGGGATACGCATCGGGAGCGGACTGACTGGGCCTGATGGTGCTCTTGTCTTGCCGCTGACCGCACCTTCATACATGGATTCGGTGGTGGTACGCACCTCCTACCTCGGCCTGCCTCATGAACAGCGCTTCGCCCTCCAAGGCGATACGCTACACGCTCGGTTTGGCGCACCCGCGCGGCGGAGCAAGCATGCTCAAGCATCCGCGCCACGTCAATCGGCCCTCAAACTAGGCAGCGCTACAGATTTTGGCACATTGGGTACATGGAACGGCAGTGGTGTGCCCAATTACCTTGAAGCTACACCTGACCCCATCGACGCCGAGATTCTTGCGATTGTGAACGCCTCGTTGCCCGAGGGAGCACCGGTTCCCCAAGCACATCCGGAATACCTAGCCCAAGGTAACGAGATGGATATCGTGTTGGAATCCAGCGCTGATGTTTGGATCACGTTTGTGCACGAAGGAGCGGGCTGGCGCAATGCGCTGGGCTATTACACCTACCCCGCTGGCAGCCCGCCCACCTCGCCCGACGCCATTAGCAACCTGACCATCATTTACCCGAATGTGTCGTTTGCAGGTAGTGGCGGTGGGTTGCATGCTGGCGACAAAGTCTACCTCGGCCAGTTTAGTGGTGGCACGGCGATCGGTTGGTTCCTCGTTGCTAATGGTTGGCGCAACGGCACGGTGACAAATGGTACGCACATCGTGTATTCCAACCCGGCCTTAAACCCGGAGAGCGACCCGGCCTTGCAGCAGCACAGTGTGTTGCTCAAAGACGATCAGCGCGACTTGCTGCTGATGGGCTTCGAGGATATCCGGCGCGACCAAGCGGCCTGCGACAACGACTTCAATGACGCTG
>CAYYHN010000312.1:0-5883 GCA_964471245.1 uncultured Rhodothermaceae bacterium
AGCAATTCGTTTCGTTCTGGCTCAACGCTCCGCATATGCAGTAACGCTACGACGCCCCTTCCGTAGACGACGTACCATCTCTTCTGCTGCCATGTTACAAGAGCAGAGCCGCCTATTTCAGCGTTCCCTTTTTGTCGCCGACGCCCTCATTGTGGTGGTCGGGTGGATCGCGGCTTACTTCATTCGCTTCGAACTGCTGCGTTCGTTGGGGATTATGTCTCCCCCCGAGTGGTTGCCGCTCTCCCGCTACCTCGAATTTCTGCCGTGGGTGCTGCCCATCTCGATGAGTGTCTTCTGGCTTTCGGGCCTATACGTCCCGGACCGCGCGCAGCGCCTCCCACGCCTTGTCTTCGTCGTCGTTCGTGCCGTGTTGCTTGGCGTGCTGCTGCTGATGGCCGGGCTCTCGCTTTACCGTGAGTTGTACTTCTCGCGGCTGCATATGCTCATCTTCGGCGCGCTTACATTATCGTCGCTGGTGCTGGTGCGCTTGGTGGCCTACGCGCTCGTACGGCGGGCACGGCGGCATGGCAAAAACACCAAGCGGGTGCTCATCGTCGGGGCAGGCAAGGTAGGGCGGCGGCTGGCCGCTTCGTTCCAGCAGTATCCGTGGATGGGGTTCCACGTCATCGGCTTCATGGACGACCAAAAAGACGGTGCAGACATCTTGGGGACAACGGCCGAAACGTGTAACATCGTCGACCGCTACGAGGGGACGCCCGAACGAATCGACTACGTGTACATGGCGCTGCCGCTACGGGCCGCGGAGCGCATCGAGCAGATCACCAACGACCTCGCCACACGCCTCACGCATGTCTGCCTCGTTCCAGATATTTTTCAGGTCAACCTCCTCAACAGCCGCATCAGTGACCTCGATGGCCTGCCGGTTTTGCACCTGATCGACGAACAGCCGCTGGAGTTTCGTACGCTGCTCAAGCGGGTCATCGACATTGCGTTTTCTGCTGTCGTCTTGGTGCTCATCTCGCCGCTGTTGTTGCTGATCGCGATTGCCGTGAAATTGTCGTCGCCGGGGCCAGTGTTCTATAAGCAGGAGCGAATGGGGCTCAACGGGCACACCTTTAAGATGCTGAAATTCCGCTCGATGCCCGTAAACGTGGAGTCGTCGTCGGGGGCAGTGTGGGCGAAGGCAGGCGAGAGTCGCGCCACGCCTATCGGAGCCTTCCTACGTAAGACGTCGCTCGACGAGTTGCCGCAGTTCATCAACGTGCTCAAAGGCGACATGTCGGTAGTTGGGCCGCGGCCTGAGCGGCCAGTGTTTATTGAACAGTTCAAGACACAGGTGCCGGGTTACATGCTGCGCCACAAGATGAAGGCGGGCATCACGGGTTGGGCACAGGTTAACGGGTGGCGCGGCGATACGTCTATCGAGAAGCGCATCGAATATGATCTCTACTACATTCAGCATTGGTCGTTGGGCCTCGATCTCAAAATTATCCTGATGACATTCTGGAAAGGGTTCGTCCACGAGAACGCATATTAAGGTTGCTTGGCAGGAGAATCCGCCTGTTGCGCTTGCGTCCTTCGTGTGTGCGTCCTATGCTACCGCCAAGTACACTGTCTATCCAATCCAAGGAGGTGACCTATGGCGATGTCGCGTGAAAATCTGGACCAGATGAAAGAGCAACTGAAGCAGCACCGCGACGAACTGCGGGTCAAGCTGCATTTGGGCAAAGCTGAAGCCAAGGACGAGTGGGAGAAACTCGAAGAGAAGTGGTCGGACTTCGAAGCCCGTTTCGACGTGAAAAAAGAGCAGGCCGAGGATGTGGTCGAAGAGGCGATGGACAATGTGGAGGCGGCGATGGAATTGGCAGGCGAAGAGCTAAAGAAAGGCTATGAACGTCTCCGTAAGCTGTTTGACTGATGCGTGACGCCGCGATCCGCCCGTTGGCGGCGATTCCTGCGTTTCTGATCCGTGAGGCCACGGTGTTGACGGTGATCGTCATCAACGCCGTGGTTCTTTTCTTGGATGCCTTCCCCGACATCCATGCCCAGACGCACGGTGTGCTCTTCGCCATCGACTACGGCTGTATGCTGTTCTTCGTGACAGAGGCAGCGCTGAAAATCTGGCATCTCGGTTTTCGCGGCTACTGGCGCAGTTCGTGGAACCGCCTCGACTTCATCATTGTCGTCATTAGCCTACCCATCCTGCTCACGCCCTTCGTTGCCGCCGAGCTTGACGCTTTCTCGGTGGTTTTGCTCGGCCGCTTCCTGCGGTTTTTGCGGGTGATGCGCTTCATTCCCAACGCCAGCGAGATCTGGGCGGGAGTTCAGCGGTCATTGAAGGCTTCGGTTGGTATTTTTCTTGTTCTGTTCGTCCTAAACCTCATCCTCGCCATGGGTGCGAACATCCTCTTTGGCGAGATCGCGCCCGAGTACTTTGGCAACCCACTTATTGCCCTTTATTCGATGTTTAAGGTCTTCACGGTCGAGGGCTGGTACGAAGTCCCAGAAGTGCTGGCTGAGCAAGGGCAACTAGGCTACATGATTGGTCTGGTTCGGGCCTATTTTGTGTTCGCCGTACTCGTTGGAGGTATTCTCGGCCTCTCGCTTGCCAACGCCGTCTTTGTTGACGAGATGACGATGGACAACAATGCCAAGGTAGAAGAGACGCTGGATGCGCTGCGTGCCGAACTAGCTGCACAGCGCGCTGAAAACGAAGCGCGCCTTACTGAGATACGTGCGTTGTTGGAACTGCGCCAGCGCTAGCGCCGCCTCATGCTATTGGCTAGCCTCTGAGCAGCGCCACAAGTTCGCCGAGCATCATAGCGGTCGCTCCCCACACTTTGTGGCCTTCAATTGCGAAAAAAGGCACGTTCACATTGCGATTGCTCAGTACCCGATCCTCGTGTTGCACAGTTGCTGGGTCGAGCAGTTGGGCTAAGGGGACGTGCAGAATATCGGCTACTTCTGCATCTTGTGGGGCAAGGTCGGGTGTGTGACTGAGCGCGCCAAGGAACGGGTAGACGCAGAACGCTGACGGAGGGATGAACAGGGGTGTCATTGCGCCGAGTACGTCTACGCTGGTCGGTGGCACACCGATTTCCTCTTCAGCTTCGCGAAGGGCGGTGGTTTGCAGGTCTTCGCCCGGTTCGCGTCGGCCGCCCGGAAAGGAGACTTGGCCTGCGTGTTGCTTGAGGTGTGCCCGCCGCGCCGTCAGGATGATGTACGGTGTTTCCTCGACCGGGTAGAGCAGCGCAAGCACCCCGGCTTCACGGCAGCGCTTGTCACGTACACTGGCTACGGTGGTGTCCTGGCGATAGCGGGGGGCCATCGTGAAATGGGCATCGTGGCCCGGAAGCGGTGAGGCCAATTGCTGACGCAGATGCTGGACAGTGTCGGAAAAGGAAGCAAGCATGGCAGCCTTAAAGCTACCTAGCGACTAAGGTTCCAACAAGATGTCCATGACTACCACATATCAATTTCGTCGATAAAGGCGTTGTGGTCTTCCAGCGCAAGTCGGAAGAGGCGATCGAGGTGGCCGTTGATGCTTGCCATGACTAGTTCATCGTCGCTGAGTACGACGACATAGAGGTCGCGCACGGTGTCGAATCGCTCGCGGTAGAGCACCCAGACCAGGTCGTCATCTTCCCGCACCTTGACGGCGACTTCCCATCCTGCACGCTCGAACCGGCGCAGCATGGGTGTATCCACTTCATCCAGCGGCGGCATCCGGTCGACGGGGTAGTAGGCTACTTTGATCGACTTGATCTCGCGCAGGTAGTCGCTCGCCATCTGTGACTCTTCTTCCGGTACACGGCGTGCAAGCCAACCGAGTGTTCGCAGCGTCCCGGGACCAAAGCGCATGGAAATGCCCCGATCAAATTCAACGTTGGAATAAGTCCGTTCGATGTCGCGCTTCACGCGTACCATCTCGCGTGAGTAGAAGCATCCGCTGGCCGTCAGCGCGAGCACAAGCACAGGGATCAACGTAGTAGCCAGACGTTTCATGGGCGGGAACGTTTGGGTGTGGGAGGATGGAGGGATGGGCGTGTGGGTGGTAGGGGGAGTATGGGAAGTGTGGGAAGTGTGGTGCTGTCAGAACCCCGAAATGCGAATCACGAATCACAAAAGTGAGCGTAGCGAACGTGCGAAAGCGAGGTGAAGCCGAGCGTCCTCTCTCTACCAGTCGTCGAAGCGGCGGCCGAAGTTGAATTTGCGACCGAGGCGACCGATCTGCTCGGGGTCGATGTCGCCGACGATGTTGACAAAGACGGTTTCGTCGGCACCGGGCTCGACGACCATGACGATAAGGCCCGCGACGATGTCGTCGTGCATACGGAGGTACATGTCCACGCGTTCGTCGCGGTCGCGGATACGCATGACGGTGTCCCAGCCGTCGTCTTCTAGTTGGCCGACGAGGGTATCAGTGGCGCGGTCTACGTCTTCGAATTCGCTATGCCGCATGGGGAAGCCACGCATCTGAATAGCCTGCAGCTTGAACAGCAGGTCGGCGAGGTCCGGGTCTTCGTAGCGTGAGGCTTCGGCCACGAGGCGCAGCAGCGCGCCCTTGATGTTGACTTCGATGGATGGTGTGGCATCGAACCAGTCTTCGATGAGGCTAAGGTCGACGTAGCCCGGGCTGTCTTCAATGCGGTCCTGTGCCGACGCGGAGGTGGTGAGGCCACCCACAAGGAGCAGCAGCAAGACAAGACGGAGGCAAAAGGTGTGCATGGTTATGGCATTCCTAGAGCGCACGCGCAGAGGCTTGTACGCACATCAAACAAGAGGGGCGCTACTCAGTTGGCCCGCTCGGTGCGGACGTCTTCGAGGGCATGATGGATCGGCAGCATGACGGTCTGTTCGAGCACGTCTTGGCGGACGGTCGTGCCCGTCCGGCGGCCTACTTCCGAGAGATACGCGAGGGCCAGTTTCACGTCTTCCATTGCCACATCGACTTCGCTGGCCGAGTAGGGCGCTGTGGCTGGGCGCGTAGGTGCGCCGATGAGGGTAGCCGAAACGACAAGGGCGACGAGCGTGGCCATCGCAAGGGCTGGGCGCCATGTGTCGGTGAGCAGCATGCGCGTCATCCACGTTTTCCAGCGTTGTTGCCACCGGGCTTGGCGGCTGCGGCGCACGTCGGTGCGGGCGGCTTGGATTACGCGGGTGGCTACGTTGGCCGAGATAGTCGGGGCGGCCATGCGGCGCAGGCCACGCTGTATGTCGTCGGCGAGGCTGAGGGCCTCGGCGTGGGCTTCATCTTGGGCCAGTATGCGCTCGACATGGGCGGTGTCCTCGGGCGAGAGCTCGCCGTCGAGGTACGCTTCGAGGCGTTCGTCAAGCCATTGGTCGTCCGGTCCCATGCCGTGGGGCGTCGTGCCGCCGGGGTCAGGCCAGTTCACCATGCAAAACCTCGTTGAGTTTAGTACGGAGCATCTTTCGTGCGCGGTGCAGGTAGACCTTTACGGTGGTCAACGGTAGCGACAGCGCCTCGCAGATCTCGTCGTATTTCATGTCTTCAATCTCGCGGAGGATGACGATGCTCCGGTACGGCTCCTTGATGGAATCCAGCGCCTTTTGCAGATGGACGTTAAAGACCGCCTGCTCGGCTGCCGCATCCGTGGCCGGGTGATGCCCCTCAGCCAAGTCCACCTGCTCCGTATCGGTTGCCACTACATTGCGGTAGGAACGTCGCCGACGCAGTTGGTCGATGCAGGCGTTGCGCGTTACGCGTAGCAGCCATGCCAGCAGGCGATCTTCCTCTACCGTATCACGGTGATTCCAAAGCTTCAGCAACACCACGAAAGACATGAAAACATTTGGTGGATTCTGATCGCCCTGATTGCCGGTGCGGGACTGTTATTCTTTGCGGGAACCGTTCTCGGTATCTCTTGAAGCCGACGTTCCAAAGCTTGCGACGGATGCGCT
>CAYYHN010000313.1:0-5878 GCA_964471245.1 uncultured Rhodothermaceae bacterium
ACGGGCTGCGACACCGTCCCCGTCGTCACGTCTTTGGCGAAGATCAGTGTCGGTGTAGCTTCCGTGTAGATCGTACACGCCGAGTCGTCCCACGCTTGGAACGTCACCTGCTCACCACCGGTCTCGTTGCTGTAGACCAGCATGTTGATGCGGTAGACGCCATCAAAGACCTCTTGCACAAACCCTTGGCCGCGCACCTGGCCGTCGACAATAGCCACGACCTGATCTTTCGCATCCAGCGAGGCATCGCCTTCGACGAACAGTTGCGCCGTGATGCTCATCGAGTGCTGGAACAGCGACGCATCGACGTTCCACGACGGCGGCGGCTGGCAGACGACGTTGGCATTCAAATAGAACGGCGTCTGACCAATATCCACGCCGCCCTCTTGACCGGATGCCATCAACGTGCCGGTCCACGTGCCGAGTGCGAGCGTGTCGGGGAGCGTGAAGGTGACGGCTTGGCTGCCGTTGGCGACCACGGTGCCTGCCGTCGTGGAGGGTGGCACATCGACCGTGCGGACGCCGTCCTCGTGCGTCAGCGTGAACATCGGCGGCAACGTGAACGTGATCGGCTGGCCGCGACCGTTGAAGAGCGCCGTCGCGATTGTCTCGGACGTGCCCCGCGTCACGGCAGCGTCGACATTGACCGGATTGAAGGCAAAGCCCGACTTGTTGACGGTAAAGCGCCACGAGAAGGCCTCACCCACAGGGTTGCCCACAATATCAGTGATGACAATGGGATTCCCCGTGCCGTCCACTACGTCGGTTCGAACACGCGCCTCGATTTGCCGCCCCTGCAACATAGCATCGTCGATACCCGGCCCAATCTCCAGCACCACGGTACGCCCATCGCACACCGCCGTCACGGGCAGACTCGCGCCGATGCCGTCGTTGACGATGTAGTTCATGGTGATGTTCTGGAACGAACCTGCCGTCGAGATGCTGTTGCAGTCGATGGGTTCATCGAATTCAAAGGCAATCACGTCACCTGTTTCGAGGATGAGGTCGGCGGGTGCGGGCGGGCCGAGCAACATTGGGGCCTTCGTATCGACCGTGCCGACGACTACTTCCGAATAATTGGTGCCCGTGTCACACATCGTGAAAGCGCGCAGTTCGTACTGGCCGTCCACATCCGTGAAATTCCAGTCGGCTTGGTACGTCGTATTCGACCCGGCGGCCATCACCACGTCCTTGGTGGCTTCGAAGGCCGGAAGCCAGTCGCTCGATCCCACACGGCGGTACTCCAATCCGATCTTCTGGACGCCAATACCGGTGTCCGTCGTGTCGAGCGAGAAGTCCACCAAACTCACGCTGATGGGGTCGTTCCGTGAGGCGCGGTCGAGCACCCAGAACTCCTTCGGACGGAAGATATTGATCTCGCTGCAGGGCGCTTTAAAGCTGACATCGAAGTAGAGCGTATCGGCCGTCCACGGGTTGCCACGGATGAGATTACCTTCCTCGCATGGCGGATAGACGACTACAGCTAGCGAGTCGTAGCGGTAACGCGTAGGACCACGCCGCACTTCGAGCGTGACTTCCTGCGCTTGCGCCGCCGCGATCTGATAGTGCTGCCCACCCGATTCGCCCGTGTTGAGCGGCAAGCCACTCGCTTCCATCAGCGCACCGTAGGGGTTCGACGTGAAGAGTTGGCCAAGCGTGAAGTTGCGCGTCTCGCCACTCTGGCTATCGTTGCTGATGGAGAGCGCGAAGACGGCGGGCTTGTCGGGATCGACGTTGTGGATGGCAGGCGGGTTGATGGACAACTGCGGCCGGTCGCGCGGGGTGCCGCGCTCGGTGCCGGGCACGCCCCGGAAGACGAGGTCCTCGGCGGCGTCCTTGCCGTAGAACTCCTCGTACCACGGCTCATACGGACACGATGTAAAGCCTGCCTTGACATCGTAGACCGGCGTCTTGTAGACCGGGTCGGTCTTGATGTCGACGGTGAAGGAGTCGCCGACATCGTCATCGAAAATGGTGTACCCGGTGGTGCGGGTCTCCTCTATACTCGTCTCAGATCCAATCATGGCTGTGACGCCGACCTTCAGACTGCCCGTCACCTCGACTTCTTGGCCAGCGACTTCCGCTTTCACGCCTACCTCAGCCCCAATCTCTACGCCAACTTCCGTAAGCGTTTCGAAGGTCGTCGTGACCGTCGAAGTTTGGGTTTGCTCGTAGACGGCCCCTGCGCTGAACGTGCGGTTTTCGACAAAGTCGGCGGCCGCTGCGAGTGAATCGGCTAGGGCGAGGTGCTGCTTCCAGTTATCCCGCGCGCGGTCGTAGCGCACCTTGTTAGAGGGATCTGTTTCGGCTAAGCTGAGCAGACGCGGCATCACTGCATCGCGGATGTGCTCGCGCGTGAAGATGTACTGCGTGTCGAAGTCGGGAGCAACATCCACGCTCTCACTCAGGTCGATGGCACACGATTCGGTGACGTCGAGCAGGTCCGTTGAGGTGAACGTGAAGTTCATGCCCGACCCGATGAACAAGTCCGCGTCGTAGTCGAAGAAGTCCTCGTCATCCGAGGTCATGATCGTCTCATTCGCTGTCAGGCACGTTTGTACGCCACCACTTATCGTGTTTTTCACCGTCAGCGTTACACCTGCGTTGACGCTCACGCGTGCTTGATTCGGCAAGTACACGGGCCACCACCCCGCGTTTATCTTCGCTCCAAACTCGGTTTCGAGCTTGACGCCCGTCTCCAGCAAGAGCGAGAACCCGAGGGTCAGCGCGCTGCAAAGCGTGGTGCCTTTTTCGAGCACGGCTACGGAGTGGTCACCTGGTGGGTCGCGCAGGATGGCGAACGGCACGTTCACCGGCTCGGTCACAAACTGCGTCCCTTGGCGCGGCCGGTGGCCTTCGACGATCGCCCATTCCGTCGTCTCAGCGTTGAGCGTACCCACGCTCGCCTGCGCCGTGATGAACTTCTGGTAGGAACGATCGATGCCATTGACGACACGTCCTGCAATCACGTTCGGCGTCAGCGCGTAGGTGGTGTCGGCGGCGATGCCGGTCGAATCTGTCGTGACCGTGCGCGGCGCGTTGGCAGCGTCGGCAATCTCGTCGAAGACGGTGACGGAGGCTTCGTTGACGGCGCAGTAGCGCGTGCCGCCGTTGCCATCGGGGCCGTAGTTCTCGCGCACGCTAATCTGAAGCGGAATCGGCAAGAGGCTGTTCTGCTGCAAGACCGGCACGTTGCCGAGTGCACTGAAACACTGCTGGCCGTCGCCCTGTGCATTCGGCAGCCCCGCGATGTTCACTTCGATGGGCGCACGATACGTGAACGTCATCGTGGAGTCGCCTTCGGTGAGGTCGATGGACAGCGCGCCGAGGTCGTCGAAGTAGCGCTCGATGTTGACTTCTTGCCCGGGGTTGGGCACATCGGTCATGTCGATGACTTGCACCGTGTAGGCTAGTGGCGGGAGGTCTACGTCGAACGTGCCGTCGGCGTTGGTCTGTACTTCTTGCTGGTAGCAACCATTGGTGCTGCGAATGCGCAACGTGGCGCGCCCGACCGGGAAGGCACAATCGCCCCCCTGCACGCGGCCCGTCAGGGTGCGCTTGGTCGTGTTGACGAAGTTGACACCAAACTGGTCAGCTTGCAGGTTGATGGACGTGCGGGCAGGCGTGTAGGTGTCGGTGCCTTGGTTGCCTGAGGGCTCCAGCACGTACAAGCCCGGATCGGCAGCGATAACGTAGTCACCTTCCTCATCCGTAAAGCCAAACGAAATGCCGTTCAGTTGGATGGCATTGTCCGGTGCAGGACACGTCGTTCCTTCGTATTCGATGCGGCCTGTGATATTGAAGCTCGAATCGTCCCGGAAGTCAACTTGGTTCTGCACGGGGTTCTGCGTGCTGAGCGTGATCGTCTTCACTGCAGGGGCGAAGAGGCGCTGATTGAGCGACGGCCGCAGCGAAAACTCGGTCGACTCCCCGTAGCGTACCGCCGCAAAACTGTAGTCGCCATCGCCATTGGTGACGGCGCACGCCTTGAGTGGCGCACCCGGCCGCGACGGATACGCACCGCCTTGATGCCGCGCGTAGTACTGCCCGGTGCGGCTCGTCAGGTTCGCCGCCGAACGCCCGGCGCGCTCATCGAACGACCAGTACGCGAGCAGATCCGTCTCGTTGCCCGTCAGCGGCTTGAAGCGGTCAGCGGCGATGTGGGCCTCTTCTCGATCAATGCCCCAGATCCGAACTTCGTCGATTTGCCCTTCGAAGTACATATCCGGCGTAGCCAGATCACGGCGACCGATCGTGTAGGGAATCGCGCTGTGGTCGTTGATGGCGACAGCTTGCGTTCCACGCCGCACGCCGTCGATGTAGATGGCCGCCGTAGCGCCGCTGTGCGACAAGGCAATGTGATGCCACGTATTGTTTTGCACCATCCCAGACCCGACGCGTAAGACGCCTTGGTCTTCGATGTCCCACACCACTTCGCCGCCTTCGATGCGTGCCGACCAGCCTGCACTCGCATTGGCTTTGTGGCTAAATGTGTGGCTACCGCTGATGTCGGGCACGTAGACCCACTGCTCAATGGTGAAACGCGTTGGGATGGCGTCGAGCAAGTCGGGCGCTTGTGTGTAGCCACCGACGCCGTCGAACAGCAGCGCACCGTTCGGACTGGGCGTCAGGCACACTTCTACGTCCTCGGTGCCTACGCTGAACGCATCGGCGACTTTGCCCGAGATGACGCCGTCAGGGAAACGCCAACCGAGATCGCAGAGCGTGTCAGAAAGTTTCTCGACGGAGTTGACACCGTCGCCCGTCGTCTTGAACGCGGCCACACAGTAGTTGTGTACTTCGCCGGGGATGGCATTCAGATCGTCGAAGCTCGTCACATCAGGATCAAGTGCGGCGATCACCTCGTCGTCGCGGAAGATCTGGAAGCCGTCTTCGTTCCCCGAGAGGTCATCCCAGGTGAGGCTGGCGCGGTTTTCATGCACGCCGTCGGTCGCAATCAGGTTGGCAGGCTTCGCCGGAGCGAGTTCGGTGATGTAGGCTACGCCGCCGGTGCCCGTCTCCACGTCGTCGCCCCCGATGATGGTCCCATCTGAACTGATCTGGACGCGGCGTGGAAAGTTGACCGTATTGGCGGCGTCTTTCGCCGTGAGCTTAAACTGGCGAACCCACTGGCCGTCGTCTTGCAGCTCGAACACGTGCAGCAACCCCGAGGTGCCGGAACCCTCGTTCAATTCTCCAACGAGAAGAATGCCGTCGTCTACAGATAACGTCTGCCCAAAACCGCCATTAAAACTTGGCGCATCGCTCGTAAGCTGTTGGACGCCCAACCAACTATCGGTGGCATCGTTGTACTTGTAGACGTAGACCACACCCTGCTCATTGGCACCTGCACGCAACGCGCTGGCAAACAGGTAGTCGCCCCACAGATCGACGGTGCGTCCGAGTTGGTCGCCTGTTTCCAACGACTCAAAGAACGTCCGCTCCAAGCCCCATGTGCTGCCATCGCGTTTGTAGAGCGCGACGCGGCCGTTGTCGTTCTCACCGGCGAAGATAGAGCCGATGGCGGCCCATTGGTCGTCGATGGTTACGCTCCATCCAAAGCGCTCGCCCCCTTCGGCGAAAGGCGACGGCACAGCGAATCGGCGCGTCCACAAGCCCGTGCTCTCCACGCGCTCGTAGATGTAGATGCTGCCGATGTCGTCGCCTGCGGCACCGTCGTCAAGGTTAGCCCCGACGATCGCCCAGTTGCCTTCCATGCCGAGAGAGAAGCCGTAATCGGCATTGGAGGCAGGACCGGTGTCGTCGAGCCGCTGCGTTTCCACCCAGCCGCCTTCGCGCCGCTCGAAGAAGTACACCGTACCAGAGGCGTCGTTGTCTGCTTCTACGGTCGCCTTGTGCGCCCCAATAACCGCGTAGG
>CAYYHN010000314.1:0-5862 GCA_964471245.1 uncultured Rhodothermaceae bacterium
CTTCGCTTGGATCAGCAGGTCGCTGAGTTGCCCCACGCGCGTCAGTTCGCCGTAGCCGGTCTCGTAGAGGCAGTCGCAGATCAGGTTGATGTCGTCCACGAACCGCGTGCTGTTGTAGTCGAGCGGTGGCGGCGTGTCGGTTTCCAGCGCCTCGATGAGGTAGTGGATACGCAGCATCATGTAGCTGAGCTTAAGGCGGTACGGCTCGTGCTGGTACTGGCGCAGCGGTGCGTCGGGCAGGAGAATCTCCACGGCTCCGAGTTCGGCGGCATCGGAAGCAATGCTGTCGATGAGGCGTGCGGGGATGTCGTGCTCACGGCGGTCGGAGATGCTGAGGTCGCGGCGGACGCCTCGTAGCGTCTTGAGGTAGCGCTGCAACGCCGTCAAGCGCAGCCGCTTGGCGGTGTGGATGGTCACTTCGGGCGTGACGAACGGGTTGCCATCGCGGTCGCTGCCAATCCACGAGCGATACCGCACCATTGGCTCCAGCATGGGCAGCGTGCCGTAGTATTGTGCCACCGACTGCTCGACGTCGCGGTGGATGCGCGGGACGGTGTCCCAGATGGTGCCGCCGAGGAAGTAGAGGCCGTGCTCGACTTCGTCGTAGACCGTCACCCGCTCGGCACGCACCTCGTCGGTGGTCATCAGTAGGGTGATCTGGTTGTGGATTTCCTGCACGACGCGCTCCCGCTCGAACGGCGTCAGGTCCTGCCGATTGAGGCGGATGAGTTCGCGGGTGAGGCGCTGCTGCTTGAATAGGATGCTGCGGCGGCGGGCCTCGGTCGGGTGCGCAGTTAGCGTCGGCTGGATGTCGAGCTTATCGAGCAGCGCCAGCGTATCGTCGAGGGTGTAGCCGCGCTTCTTTAGCTTGTAAATAGCCTCGGCGATGGAGTCAGCGCGGGGGGTATCGAGCGTGGCTTGGCGCGCGCGCTGCCGGTTGATACGCACGATCTCGTGCTGCTCCGACTGGTTGACGAGGTGGAAGAACGCGGTGTAGACGCGCAGTTGCCACAAAATGTCTTCATGGCTCAAGTCAGCGATGGTGCGCGCAGTGAGGTCACGCAAGGCTGGGTCGTCTTCATCAACGGCACGCTGGCAAAGGCCGTGGAGATGCTTGGCTCGTTCCATCACCTCATCGCTGACATGCTCGCGGATGACGCCGTCAAGTTCGCCAACCAGTAGGTTGATTTGGTCGTTGAGTTCAGTTGTCAGGCCCGAAGTTGACGCATCGAGCAAAAAGGAGAGAGCCATTGGAATCACGGTAGGACGCGTTGGTGCACACGGGCATAACAACGCAAAGAGGGCAGAAACAGGTCAGGAAGAGCTAGCTTGTGTAAACTAGTGCCGGGAAACTACCACCTACCCCTGAGAAATTCGAGGGTATCTGCTTGCGTAGCTTCATGTACTGCGGATAACGCCAACGCTCCTACATTTGTACTCCCCTAAACACCTATGCCATTTCTAGCGTTTCCTCAGCACACCACGTACATTCAAGCTCTTCTCTCCTAACTGGGGCACAACGTGAGTATCTACATCTTCGACCCGACCGAAAGCACGCATGTCCCGTTTCTGCGTGGTATTCTAACGCGTTCCTTGCGTATGGCAGGGTTGTCGTTCGAGGATGCTTACGAGATTGCCAACCTCGTTCGCGACCGGTTGCGCGACCGTCCGCCACAGTCTGCGACATCCGCCTACGCCGAACACGTTGCCACGGACGATGCAGCCGATACGCAGCAACTTGCAAGCCCAGCACAGAACGACGACGATGCTGTCGATGTGATTGAGCGCATGCTGGCGGCCATCGTAGAAGACGACGAGGATGATCAAGACAACGAAGCATATACGGACGACGAGGAAGAAGATGACGATGAGGATGAGGACCAAGACGACGTCATCACGCTTAGTACAGATGATTTAGCAGAAACGGTCGTACAGGTGCTGCTAGAGGAGGGATATGGAGACTTCGTCGAGTCGTACCGGTCGGGGCCGCAGTTACGCGTACGCACACTAGTGCGGTGCCGAGAAGATCGGGTGCAGCCGTTTTCGCGGGCGCATCTAGTCCGCTCGCTTGAACGCTGTGCTATTCCGCTGGATACCTGCGAAGCCTTAGCCGCTGAGGTTGAGCAGCAAATCATCGGACTGACTGAGGAAGAAATCTCATCAAAAGAAATTGCACGCCGTACCTATCGCCTGTTACGAAAGCAATTATCCAAGATTTTTGCTATTCGTTACATCGCATGGCTGACTTTTTTCCAAAGCGACAACCCACTGGTGATTCTCGTAGGCGGGACGACGGGCAGCGGCAAAAGCACGTTCAGCGCTGAGGTGGCCCACCGGCTCGGCATCGTCCGTACCCAGTCGACCGATATGTTACGGGAAGTCCTCCGGACCATTCCTTCAAAGAAGAAAAAAGTCCCGCCAGTGCTGCAGGCGTCGTCTTTTGCAGCATGGAAGACCTTACCTAAACGTAAGCTGAAAGGGAAGCCGTACGACAAGCGCGTCATCCTCGGGTACCAAGCGCAAACGCGCCGGGTCGCGACCGCCGTTGAGAGCGTACTGCTGCGTGCTGAGCGAGAGCAAGTAATGCTAATCCTCGAAGGGATCCACATGTCACCCGCCGTGCAGCAGTCAATACGCAAGCGACCACATGCAGTCGTCGTCCCGATCATTATTGCAGTGCCAAAATCCAAACAACTCAAAGACTATCTGAAAGGCCGTGGCCGCGCCGTACCCACCCGCCGTGCCGAGCGATACCTAGAGCATTTTGACGCTATTTGGGCCTTGCAGTCCCATCTGTTGAGCCAAGCCGAGCGCTACGACATCCCCATTATACCCAATGTAGAAGGCGGAGAGACCGTTCGGTTGTTCATGGAGGCTATCTCCGACCAAATTACAGAATATTACCAACAAGAAGCTTTGCTGTCTCCCTGAGGCGAAGAGGAGTTCAGCAGGCTTGGAAAAACAGAACATGCCGCCTCTTAAACCTCCTGCACTTGGGCGTAGTGACATTCTGGTTGTTGATAGGATTTGAGGTTGTTTTTTAACTGATCAAGGCGTTTTTCGCAACGCGATGCTGCGCATCTTGTGAGGAACGCAACGCGGAACTGATGGAAAAGGGGCTAAATCAGGCGATGCGAGATGAATGTAGTGTCACTACGCCCATCTAACCCTTCCGCTTATTCTGCTCGTAGTGATCGTGCTGGGTCGGCCCAAGCAGTGCGAAGTGTATGGTAGCTGACGGTGAGCAGGGCGAAGGTTAAAACGGCAAGGCCTGGCATGAGGAATAACCAAATGTTCAACTCGATGCGCATCGCAAAGTCTTGGAGCCAGTAGTCGGCAGCCCAATAGAGACCGGGAACGACGAGGATGATAGCAATGACAACGAGACGAGCAAAGTCGGTTGTAAGCAGGCGGACGATGCTGGGGACGCCTGCACCAAGCACTTTTCGGATGCCGATTTCTTTTGTGCGTAGCGCTGCGGTGTAGGCTGCGAGCCCAACGAGGCCCAGGCAAGCTACGAGCAGCGCTAGCATCGCAAACCAGCCGAACAGCGCACCGAAGCGAGCGTCTTCTCGGTACTGCTCATTAAATTTCGTATCGGCGAAGTAGTAGTTGAACGGACTGCCGGGGAACAGTGTCGCATAGAGGTTTTCCACATCTGCAACCACCGTGCGTACATCGTCAGTCTGGAGACGTATCGAGTAGCGAGCGCCACTTGGCGTATAGCCCAATAGTATCGGTACAATCTCCTCTTTCACCGAACTCCAGTGGAAATCCTCGTAGACGCCAACCACCCGGCTGCGCTGTCCTAGTCCAATGATGACGTGCTGATCGATGGCGTCGGCGGGTGAAGCAAAGCCCATCGCTTCCACAGACGTCTCATTCAGCAAGACTAGTTGGTGCACATCCGTGCCAGATTCCTCCTCAAATCCACGGCCTGCTACGATTTGTAAGCCATATACCTCATCGAAGCGCCCGTTAACCGACACTAAGCGCATACGCACGCTTTCGGTCGACGGCTGATCTTCGCGGCGGACGACACTGTAGAAGTTGTATCCTTCACCCGGAGCCAACGTCGAAATCGCAATATCGTCGACAGCCGAGAGGCGGCGCAGCTCTTCCGTCAGTGCATTCATAGCTGATGCATCGTCCATGTCATTTGGTGTTAACGACGGATGGGAAATCACCAACGTCTGCGTAAGGTCGACGCCAAGGTCGGCATCACGCATGAAGGATACTTGTTGGTAGACGATGTACGTCCCCGTGAGCAGCGCCATGGAAGCTGCAAACTGAAAGACGACGAGCCCGCGCCGAAGCCACACGCCACCCGGTGTACTAACAGCTCTGCCTTTGAGTACCTCGACAGGCTTGAATCGCGAGAGGATCGCGGCCGGATAGAGGCTAGCCAGCACTGCACCGATCGTAAACACGCCGATGAACGTCAGCCACAGCAAGGGTTCCTGCCAGATGCTCGCGTCGATCTGGGTCTGTGCAAGGTCGTTGAGTACGGGCAACCCTAGGCGCGCTAAGCCCAATGCGAACACGAGCCCCAATCCGTTGATTAACACCGATTCTACGATAAACTGGTTGATGAGTTGGCTGCGCCGTGCTCCCGCTGCTTTGCGTACACCTACCTCTTTAGCGCGCTCCAGCGCCCGCGCCGTCGAGAGGTTGATGTAGTTCACCCACGCAATCACCAAGATGAACAAAGCGATCACGGTGAAGAAGTAGAGCTGGTTGAGGTCACGCCCATACAGCACATCGTTTGACAGATGAATATCTGTGATTGGTTGCAGACCAACGCCCATGCGAATTTGGCTTCGTGCATACCGTTCGGTATTGTGGGTATTGACGAGCGCCATCGCCTTCTCCGCGACAGCTACGTGGTCCGTATTTGGTGCAAGCTGGGCATACGTCTGGAAATTCGTCCAGCCCCAGCCGCTGTCGTCGGCATATTGGTCGGTTTGCAGCAAGTCAATCATCGGCAGCAGCAAGCTAAACTGCAGATGCCCATTGGCAGGCATGTCGTCTATGACTGCGGTGATGGTGTAGGAGCCATTCACCCAAGCATATACCTCCAGCACCTCACCCACAGGGTCGCGGCCGGGCAATAGTTTTTCGGCAAGGGATCGGGTGATCACGGCCGTATTGGGTGCTGCGAGTGGTCGGCTTCCATCAGTTTGAAGGACCGGGAAAGAGAACACGTCTAAGAAAGCAGGCTCTACAAAAGCAACGTCATCATCTTGTATGGCGAGGCGGTCGCCGCCCGGTGGCGTGTAGGTCAGCGTGGCTTGGCCGTAATTCGGGTGAACGCGCCACACCTGCTGCATCTCAGGCATGGCCTCTTGCAAGAGTGGGGCGAGACCCCATGACGTATTGCTTGTTACACCTTGCGAAACACCTTGGCGAAACGGCTCACGCGTCACGCGATAAATGTCCTCCGCCTCTTCGTGAAACGTATCGTAGCTGTTCTCAAAGATGACGTACTGAAAGATCAGCAGGCACGCAGCCATGCCCAGTGCTAGGCCACCGATGTTTAGCACAGAGAAGAAGGCGCGTTTGCGCAGGTTACGCAGCGCGATTTTGAGGTAATTCGTAAACATAGCCGTTCCAAAAGCAAAGCCGTCGAGCAAAAATGAAGGAAGGGACCGCATGACCTGTCTCGCATACCACTTCAGGGCTGCACTGCGTCCTTCCTCCTCAGCCACGTAGCGAAAGACCTCTGCAAAATCACCTGCTACGATATTCCGCCGTCGCCATGGGGCGATCTTCAGCACCAGCCATTCGGCCCAGCGTGGCAAGTCGCGATGTGGATGGCGGTGGGGCATCTGAGATGCGGATTAGTGAGGATGTTGAGGGTGG
>CAYYHN010000315.1:0-5844 GCA_964471245.1 uncultured Rhodothermaceae bacterium
CCTTGGCTTCCTTGAGGCCGAGACCGGTGATTGCGCGAACTGCCTTAATCACGTTGATCTTCTTGTCGCCGGCAGCGGCAAGAACAACGTCGAACTCGGTCTGCTCTTCAGCAGCACCGCCGGCATCGCCACCAGCGGCCCGCTGATGCATCAGCCCCTCGATAATCTGCGGAAGCAGTTCGAGGTGAATGTGATCGGGCAGATTGCCGTTACGCAGGCGTTCCTTCCGCTGCTTGGCGCGGACGCCACCCTTGCCCCCACGCCGGGGCGCATTCTGATGATGAGTTCCGTGGGCGGCAAGATCGCGGCACCGTTCTTGGGTGCGTATTCCGGCAGCAAGTTCGCCCTCGAAGCGCTCTCCCATACACTGCGCCGCGAACTGCAAGGCTACGGCATCGATGTCATCATTCTTGGTCCGGGTGCCGTCAAAACGCCCATCTGGGACAAAGACTCCGCCACCAACCTCGCCGACGAATACGCCCACACCGACTTCGCCGACGCCATCCGAAGGTTCCAGAGTTTTTTCACCTCCCAAGCGGATACCGGCTTCGAGCTCGACGAGTTCAGCCGCCGCGTACGCGAGATTCTCGAAGCCCCGCGTCCCAAAACACGCTACGCGCTCGTCAAAGGTCGCCTCCAAAACTGGCTCGTGCCTCGCTTACTTCCAGACCGCCTCCTCGACTATGCGATGGCGAAAAACATGGGCATGAAATAAGGTTCTTGCTACAGCTAGGGGTCGTAAGCGCCATTTATTTTATTTAGGAGTCCTAATCTTAATGATTACTTCATGGTGCACGGGTCTTTGATCAATTATAATTGGGAGTCCTAAACAAAAATTACATGCCTTAGAATTTGGAAACACCCAAAGCCTGAGGTAAACCCGCTGAGAACTCCACTATGAAACGCTTTCCACTCCTTCCGCTCGTTGTTGCTATTCTTTTCCATGCCTCGCTCATAGACCAAGCGATAGCCCAACCTATCGTAACACCTATTGATGCGACAGATGACTTAGACCTTGTAGATGCACAGGTACGTTACTTACAATCGTTGGACCTGCTCGTTTTTGAACAGAAGGTTGCTGGGGGCGCTGGGCAAACCGCCCTACAACCCAATGGGGCATTGGATGGCGCCCCTGTACTCGGATACGTTTTTCCAACGACGTTGGCACCACGCGATGTGGGCTTCCACGTAGAGGCAGGCATCGTTGCGCTTGCAATCACGTCCCACCCAGACTTCGATGACACGCCACTTTGGGATGAAGATAACGACCTAAATTACAGTAACGACGGCCAACGTTTTCACGCACACTGGGTCGTACTTGCCCCAGATGAACGCGTACCGGGTGGTTTGTCTGTTGTGGAATTTGAGCCTCTTGAGAATAGCAACCCACTTCCACCGACGAACCCCGGCATGCCGATGTACATGGACTCGCCGGGCTTTTCCATTGTGCTCGATGGCAGCACCTTACGTGTGCTTGTCCCAGCACAACGCGTTAACCATCGTCGAGACTTCCAGTTTGACGCGGTGACGGCTTACATGGAAGTCAATACTTCTGATGCAGCGCGCCCCTTGCTAGGTGTCTATGCCGTGTACGATGTGCTGTCGGGTGATCTTAGCTTACCCTATACCGTCCGTCAATAATAAGCCCGGCTTGGGTTGGCATGGAACCATAGTCCAGCGTATATATGGCCCTGCCAACCCAAGCACTGCTAGCTATGTCGCATACATCCCAAGTCGACTCGGTCTTCAATCCGTCTGTTCAGCACGGCAAACTTGATTATAAGCTCGTGGGTGCGTTAGAGCGCCTCTATCATGTGATGCGTCTTCAACTCTGGGAGGCGGCAGCGACATTGGCACCTGATCTTAAGCTGAGCCCAATTCAGTTGCAGATCCTCGTTTGGCTACGTTTCCATCCTCCATGCCGTGTAGGTGACTTGGGCAATGCGTTTTCGGTGACACCAGCCACCATCAGTGATGCCATTCGGGTATTGGTGACCAAAGGATTGGTAAGCAAACGGCGAGCGGCTCACGATGGGCGCGTGTTCGAGGTTCACCTTACCCATGCGGGTGAACGCGTCGCCAGCGATGTCGCTGGTTGGGCCAACTCTTTTGCTACGGATATGGCTGTGCTCAATGAAGAAGAAAAAAACACGATGCTCAGTGCATTGCTAAAGCTCATTGGCCATTTACAGCAAAGCGGTAAGATTTCTGTAGCACGCACGTGTACGACCTGTCGATTCTTCGATCGCGCGCACGCAGATACTCAAACAGCGTATTGTAACCTGCTGAAAAAACCATTGCCACCCGTCGACTGGCGCGTCGATTGCGAAGAGCACGAAGCAGCGAATTGAATCTATATATATGTATAGCCTACCCGGATGCGGGGATATTGTTGGCACGGGCTGGCTTTTGGAGAGGTGATCGGGTATCGTGACGGCGCGTCCGATGCATCCGACCCTATCGACTCGACCATGCCAGCCACGACCCTAATGTGCCCCACGTGCGGCCCCGTCCAGCCAACGGACAACCAGCATTGCCCTACGTGCGAGGCCTCGCTCGCAGAACAAGCCATCTTGCAACAGATCGAAGCCTTGCGGCAAGCCACGGCACAACTCGGCCAAGTGACAGCACAAGCGAAGAAACCACTCAGTACCTCTGTCAACGGGACGGGTACGATGCTGCTCGACTACCGCAAGCGTAATGAAGACACGTACACCGCCACACGCTGGATCGCGTTCTTCTACCTGCCGCTGATTCCGCTAGCCCAGTACCACATCCGCCCCATCGCCCAGAATCCCCAACCAATGCAGCGTACGTACCGTTTCGATGTACTCGGCAAAGAAGGGCTAGAGGCAAGCTCTGTACTCAAGACCTATGGGCTGGCGATCATCGGGGTCGTGCCGCTGCTCTTTGCTTTCCTTCAGATGGATCTCGTTAACGACCTCGTAGGTGAAGGGCCGGGCTTCTTCGTCACCCTCGGCAGCATCGTCTGGTTCGTGTTCATCTGGTTCCGCTTCATGAACGCGGATAAGGCGTTTAAAAAACCTTGAAGCGAGATTGTGCTGCAAGGTTTGGTGTTTGGGACGTGCACGGCATTTGCTTTGGTACGTTCGCTACACTCACGTTGGGTACGTTGCAGAAACAGACCCGAGCCTAGCGACATCCAAGTACCAAGAAGCCACATGGTGGCATACCAAGTACCAAGCTCCCTGTAAAAATCACCGAAGGTGTTTTTACTGCTCAAAGAACACGGTCTGCCCCGTTTCAGCTGAGCGCTTCGCGGCGTCAAGGATTTCCATGACGATCATGTTGTTGGGCAATGACGAGAGGTCGTGGCCGGGGTCTACGTCGCCGCGGACGACAGCCTCGAGGTAGGCGAAGGGGTCGTTGACGGCTTCGGGCATCGGCTCAGCTTGCTCAGCAATTTCGGGGTTGTCATCGCCGTGGCGGATGCGCATGTCGATGGCGTTGTCGGCGTAGACGTAGGCCGTACGACCATAGACGTGCATATCCTTGCGGCTCACGGGCCAATTCCACGATGCCTGAATGATGCCTTGCATTTTGGGGTATGTCACAATAATCGTCGCTTCGTCCTCAACGTTGGGGTACAGGTCAGGCTTCATTTGCTGCGTGATGGCCGTCACCGAAAGCGGACGCTCGTTACCCATCAGCCACGTGATGAGGTTCGCACCGTAGCAGCCAAAGTCCGTCAGTGCGCCGCCGCCATTGAGGACCGGATCAATGAGCCATTCGAGAAACTCTTCGTTGACGCCGATCTCGGCTGGGCCACGGTGCCCATCGTGCACGACGACCTTGCGCAGTTCGCCAATTTCGCCGCTGTCCACCATTGCTTTAGTGGCATAGGCACTTGGGTACCACGTCGTCTCGTAGTTCGTCAGCAGGTGGATGCCATGTTGCTCGGCCAGCGCTGCCATCTGCTGGGCATGGTCGAGGCTGACGGCCAACGGCTTCTCGACCATCACGTGGATGCCACGCGGCGCGGCGACTTGTACGACTTGCAGGTGATCGTAGATCGTCCCGAACGCCGTAACCGCCTCAGGTTGCGTCGCATCAATCATTTCCTCCATGGTGTCATAGACGAGGTCCATGCTGTAGCCATGCTGCTCGGCATAGCGCACTGCAAGGTCGCGGTTGGGCTCGACGATGCCGACAATCTCGATGTCGCCTCGATCTGGACGGCCTAGGATCCAATGAACGTGCGTGTGGACCAGCCCGACGACGCCAACACGAAGTGGGGGGTGCTCTGCTGACTCAGCAGGCTGGGCAGCAAGAGGTTTGGAGAGCAAAAGCATGGCAAGGAGGCAGAAACCAAGGGTCAGGCGCATGGCACAAGGACAAGCAAAGTTGAACAAAAAGGAGAATGCCTCGCTCGGAAGCATCCTCCATCGCTACGCTGCGCGCAACATACGTAAAACTACGACAACCTATCGGTGTCGCATGGTCCAAACGGAGACACCTATTGATGCTATAAAACGAATACCTCTATCAGGATACCAAGGACGACAAAAACAGCTCCTTGCAGTACCAATACGCACTCCGCGTAGACTTGAAAAAGGGCAAGTCCATTGAAGATGATTGTCCGCCCCCCAAACCAACGTTGTTGGGAACGTTGGCTGTAGCGTTTCCTCGTCATTCTGACTAACAAGCGCAGCAAAAAACCCAGTAATACCGCACTTCCACCGATAATTAAGATTGGGCTGTGTTCCCAAAAGCCTGCCTCGACCGCTAACATGCCGCCTACTCCAAAGGGAACAAAAATGGTTAGCAGAATGAGATTAAATACAGCTAGACGCCATCCACGAAGGGCGATGCGCTCGCCGTCTTCGGGAGGGAGGGGTTCGTTTGGGGGAAGCAGGGTAAAGACACGTAGTACCTTAGCCCGCTTGTAGATAAGGAAACAAACACCTGCGCTGAGTACGCAGAAAAGTGCAAGGAGCGCGTAGGGAAGGACGTTCATCTATGCCACCTACGCACTCCTTGTTTTCTACCGCCGCCGCATGGCCCAAGCAGAGATGCCTGCTGTAGCGGGGGCGGCTGCTTGGGCGTTGGAACTTGACGCAGCCTGTGGAGCGGCTGTTTGCTGCTCGGCGTACCACAGCGTTGCCGCAAGCGCAGCGAGGTGTGCCTCGTCTACGTCGTCGGGTGTGAGGTATTCAGGCTTGTAATGGTCCTGCACGAAGTGTGTCGAGAAGTTGCCGGAGGCGAACGACTCGTGCTCCATCACAAAGCGACAGAACGGGATGGTCGTGCTCATGCCTACGATCTCATACTCGTCGAGCGCGCGGACCATCCGTTGAATCGAGGCCGCCCGGTCGCTGCCCCACGTTGAGAGCTTCGAGATCATGGGGTCGTAGTGGATCTGCACGTCGCCACCTTCCTCGACGCCTGCATCGACGCGGACGCCGGGGCCGGAGGGCGGGTTGTGGCGGATCAGATGACCCGGATCAGGCAGGAAGTTGTTTAGTGGATCCTCGGCGTAGACACGGCACTCGATGGCATGACCGTACGGCGTCTGGAAATCGTCTTGCGTGAATGGCAGCGGATGCCCTTCAGCGACACGGATTTGCTCCTTGACGAGGTCGAGACCGGTCACCATCTCTGTAACCGGGTGCTCCACCTGCAAGCGCGTGTTCATCTCCATGAAGTAGTAGTTCAGGTCTTTATCGACCAAGAACTCTACGGTGCCTGCGTTCACGTAGCCACAGGCCTTAGCGGCTTGCACAGCAGCTTCGCCCATCTCAGCCCGCAATTCAGTTGTCAGGATCGCCGAAGGCGCTTCTTCAACCACTTTCTGGTGGCGACGCTGCACCGAGCATTCGCGTT
>CAYYHN010000316.1:0-5826 GCA_964471245.1 uncultured Rhodothermaceae bacterium
GGGCTTCGTTGCGTGTCGTGCATCCACCTGAGACGATCGACAGCCTTGCAGCCGATTGGAATGCCCGCGTGCTCGACGCCATCGATGCTAACACGGCGCTTGTAGCCATGCCGCATGTGCACTGGGCAGACGGTACACGGTTCGACCTCGAAACCATTGGCCAACGGGCGCGAGATGTGGGTGCATGGTTCGTGATTGATGGCACGCAATCGGTAGGCGCAATGCCCTTCGATGTGAATGCCATCCAGCCCGATGCGCTGGTGTGTGGCGGCTACAAGTGGTTGATGGGTCCGTATAGCCTGAGTGTCGCCTACTATGGTCCGCGTATGGATGACGGGACCCCCATCGAGGAAAACTGGATCACACGACACGAAAGCGAGGTCTTCAGCAAACTGGTGGACTACGCCGATACCTATCAGCCCGGAGCCATCCGCTACGATGTGGGCGAGCGCAGCAACTTCGCCCTCATGCCTATGCTGCACGCGGCCTTGTCCAATGTCCTCGCGTGGACGCCGGAAGCAATTCAAGCCTACTGCGCAAACCTGTTTGCCCCTGTGCTCCCCGATTTAGCACATATCGGATGCCGAGTTTCGCCCAAAGCAGACCGAGGCGCACACCTCTTCGGCATTCGGTTCGATGGCGCCCTTGACCTTTTGGCACTTCAGCAGGCGCTTCAGGCGCGCAAGGTATTCGTTTCCGTGCGCGGACAGGCCATACGTGTAGCACCTCATGTCTACAACGATGCCAACGATGTGGCCGCGCTTGTGGAGGCATTACACACGGTTTACCAAACGAGTGGGTATAGCAAGAATCAATAAGGTTGACGGAATTGATCGAATAGGGCGCGACGTGGGAATCGAGACTCAACGGCCAACAGCCAACAGCTACGGCGCTCAGCCACCACCTGCTCGAATGCCGTCACCCCTTCCAAGCGCCGCTATAACTGCGTGAAAAATAGTGGGTTTTAGATAACCCAGCGTCGCATTTTAATACGCGTGCTGTACCTTTGGACGCTGTAACGTACCCGGCATATGATTTGCCCACACTGGTACCAGTTCACGCGTATACCGCACCATTGCGACGTAAATCATAGATCTCATGCTTCGGACGCTACTTTCCACACGCAAGGCGACCCTTCTTCTTCTTGCACTTGTCTATTTTGCTGGACAACCAGCCTTTGCGCAAGATCCCGACGCGATCCTTGACCGCATCAAAACCAAATACGAATCGGTTAATGCCGTTCAGGCGCAGTTTACACAAACCATCGCCTCCCAGTTCGCCGACGAGTCAACCTCTAGTACCGGCCAGATTACGTTTCAGGATGACAGCTATCGCGTCGAAGTGGGCGGCCAGACCATCGTCACCGATGGCACCACCACGTGGATCTACGACCCGGCCAACAACCAAGTGCTGATCAACGATTATGTGCAAGATGCGTCGACCTTTTCGGTAAACGACTTCTTCTTCAACTTCGACGAACAGTACAACATCAGCAGCACCGGTACGGGTTCGTTTGATGGCGAGGCACACGTCAAGCTAACACTCGCCCCGAAGGCTGGCGATTCGCTCTTCGAGCGCGTCATCCTCTGGATGAGCGAAAGCGACGACCTCGTGAAGCGCATGGAAGTAACCGATGTGAACGGCACTGAAATGGTGTTTCAACTCAACCAGATCGTCCTCAACCCGCGCATCAGCACGGATCTGTTCCAGTTCACACCCCCTACTGGCGTCGAAGTCATCGATTTACGCTCGTAGCGTGTCTTATTGTTGATGGCTGCTGTGAATGACCGCGCGCGTAAACTGCTCTCGCCGATTGCTAGCTTTGGGCTGGCTGCAGTCTTGCTGTATCTGGCTTTGCGATCCGTATCGTTCGCGGAGGTGGCCGAGCAATTGCAAGGCGCATCGTGGGGTTGGCTGATCCCGATGGCGGTATTCACGCTGCTGAGCCATTTCATCCGGGCTTGGCGTTGGACCTTGTTGGTTGATGCACTGCCAGAAGCCAAGGGTCGCCACAGCAGTACGCGGATAGCCTTCTACTCGATCATGATCGGGTACATGGTTAACTACGTGACACCACGTCTTGGGGAAATCGTGCGAACAGTCAACCTCTCGCGCCGCGAAAAGCTGTCATTTTCTGCCGTCTTTGGCACCGTGGTCATCGAACGCGTCCTCGATGTTGTGATCCTCGCCTTGGCCATGATCGCCACGGGCTTCCTGCTGATGGACAAGGCTGATGTAGTCCAATCGATGCTCTTCGACCCCATTGCGGCTCGCCTCCCCGCTTGGGCGTGGTGGTCGTTGCTAGCCACAGGCATTACGGGCGGGTTGGTAGGGCTATATGTACTTTATCGGTTGCACACCGCAGCCAAGCATGCCCCGCCGGACACGGAGCCTTCGAAGCTGATGGCGATGCTTTTTGCGTTTCAAGCGGGCATCGTCTCACTGTTCACTGCCAAAAAACGCGGACTGCTGATCGGGAGTACCTTCCTCATCTGGGGGTTGTACGTGGTGATGACCCATATTCCTTTTTTCCTCTTTGACCTTGCTGAGCCGTACCAGATCACGTTTGCAGACGCCCTTTGCGTTATGGCGATTGGCGCACTGGGGATTCTGGTGCCAGCACCGGGAGGCATCGGGTCATACCACTACATTGTGATTTTGGCGCTCACGACGCTATACGGCATTCCGCAAGCCGCCGCCGCTGCTTATGCCTTGCTCTCGCACGCTGGGCAGATGATTCTCTACACGGTCACGGGTGCCCTCTCGCTTGGCCTGCAAGGGCTCGACTTAGCCACGCTGCGCGCCGATGCATCGCAAGCAGATGCAAACCCGGCCACTTCAATGCCCCAAGAAAATACGCCTTCTATCTGACGCTATGCGCACGTGCTACCCTTTGCGTAGGCTTGTTGGCTACGCGTTTTTTGTCGTTTTGCTCGTCCTTGTGTTGCCTACAGCACTCCATGCACAGAACACTGACGCTCCATACGATCATCCGCTCTTTACAGGCCCTGTTCAATCGCCGCGTACGGCATCGTTCGACCAAAGGCACCTTGCACTTGACGTGGAACTGGACCCCCAGAATGGTTCACTCGAAGGCACGGCAACGCTTTCCATCACACCTTACGAAGCGACGCTAGATAGCCTCACCTTGTTTGCCCACGACCTAGGCATTGAAGAAGTCGCCTTCCGCGCCTCCGACTCGACGTGGACCGCGCTTGATTATCGCCTTGGTATGGCGGACTCCTTGGTCATCCCCATTGACAGCCTTTACATTGGCTTGCCGTACACCGTGCGCATTCGGTACAGTGCAACACCCAAGCGCGGGGCACAACAGGCGTCAGGTGAAGGCCGCGCCGCCTATTTCTGGACAGACGCTCAGCCCAATCTCCAACGGCATTGGGTCCCACTCAACGACTTGCCGTCGGATCGCCTCACGACGACGTTGCGCCTGACTGTACCCGAAGGCTACAGCGTCTTCGCCAGTGGCCGCCGCGACACCACGCTGACTACGCGAGGACAGGTTACAAGTGTATTCACACAAGACCTCCCCCTCTCCCCCGACCAAATTGGTTGGGTCACCGGTGCCTTTACCACGTGGACGGATACTGCCGAGTTAGCAACGGGCCTCTCACTGCCCTTAACGCTCGCAGCCCCGCCCAGTACTGATCCCGACCATATCTCGACATTTGCTAACACCAGTGGTATTGTGCGTTACTTCTCCGACCAGTTACAATACGCGTATCCTTGGTCGGCATACACACAGGTCGTAGTACCCGGCCTTGAGCAACCGTGGCAGTCTTTCTCCGGCGTTTCGCTTTTCCCGACAACATTGCTCGCGGATGAACGAGGTCGCCTTGATCTTCCACCAGAAAACACCTTAGCAGAAGCCTTAGCAGCCCAATGGTTTGGCGCGCTTGTCAATGTGGATTTCCCGACCGAGCAATGGCTGATGAAAGGAGCCATCGGCTACACGGCCCTCCGCTACCTTGCTACGATTGGAAGCGAAACGGATTACGTCGCGCATTTAGATGCCGCACGTGCGGCTTACCTCAAAGAAAGCGCCACATACCGTCGTCCGTTGGCCTGGGACCAATGGGAATTGCCCTTAGACCTTGATGATGCCCATGAAGCGGCACGTTCCATTTGGGTGTATCACTTGCTTCATGAGTCATTTGGAGAGCGGGCCGTTTGGAATGGCCTTGGTCGCTTACTTGCCATCCACGACTATACTGTGATCGACGCCTCGCACCTTCAGCGTCAGTTGGAAGGCACGGCTGGCACCTCGCTGGCAACCTTCTTCGACCAATGGGTCTACAGCGCGGGGCATCCCGAGCTCGCTATCACGTGGGACTATGATGCGGCCAATGAAACGCTGGTAGTCAACATAACACAAGAGCAAGACGGCTACCTCGTGCCTGCAACGTTTTCGCTACCCGCGGTGCTTGACGTGTACACACTTGCGGGGCCTACGACCGAACCGTTGACACTGACAGAAACGATAGAGACGCGAACGGTTCCGCTCGCCATGTCGCCACGTTACGTCCATGTTGGTGGGGCTGCGGCTTTGCTAGGCACAACAACCGTTGATCAGAATGCCAGTGCTTGGGTCGCGCAGTTGCGTTTTGCGGAAAACACCCTCGCGAGGCTGCAAGCTGCACGTGCCCTGACAACGTTTACCAACGACCCCGCTTTACGCGTCGGCTTGCGCAATGCGCTTCAGCAGGAAATGGATCCATTGGTCCGAGCCGCCATCCTTGCCACAGTAGACGCCCTACCCGCCTCGCCTGCTGCACGTGATATTCTGCTCAGTTACACCAGTGATGAAGATCAACGGGTTCGCTTAGCTGCCATACAAGCCCTTGGCGACTTCGTAGATGACACCACTGTGCACACCACATTATTAGCCACGGCCAACAACGACACCAGCTACCGCGTCCAAGCTGCGGCTGTCGAGGCCCTCGTGCACAGCGCGGCGCCTCAGGCCGCTGACGTGGTCCGCTCAGCGCTCATTACGCCTTCGTACCAAACAGTTATCCAGCGCACGGCCTTAGCCTTAGTCTCTCTAGCCAACTTAGCCGACGATGAGATTGAACGCATAGCGCTCACCTACTCCGCAGCGGACCAGCCAACGTTGGTGCGCCTCGCGGCATTGCCCTTGCTCGTAGCACTTGTGCCTGAACTGCGCAGCGCGGCACGCCAATACCGCACGTTATTAGCGGATGCATCAGCTGCCGTTCGTGCCCAAGCAACACACATGCTCCCCGAAGCTGCCAAAGACGCTGCAATGGTGCGCGTTCTAGAAGATCGCCTTACGGAAGAGCCCGAACCACACATCTTGCGCCTCCTCCGTCAGCAGCTTACCAATACGACAGAAACGCCTTAACACGGAATCGCTTGGTTCGTCGTCAGGCATTTCAATCTTGGCATAGATAGCCCCCTGTAACCTACAACGTATACCTTCGTAACGTCTGGTTGCATGCTCAGCGCGCGTCTACCCATCATCATTCCGCACTTCACCCACCTGAAGGCGGGCAACGGCTCATCTGGCGTATCGAACGGCTCGCCAGAAAAGGCAGACGGTTCAGCGCGTTTTACCGGGTTTGCTGCTGTTTTCAGCGTACGATTAAGCTGCCAACGTACCCGTCCCGCCTCCACCCTTCCGGGTACACTAAACCATAATTGTTGGAATAACGTAGGGGAAGAATAATGCAAACGCCCGTGCAGGTTATCAACGACAACCCACTGGCCGGTCTGGTCAGCGATGAAGTCTACGAAGTGCTTGACCAGCATAACCTTCTCAGCGAAAAGGGAGTTCGGGACTATCAG
>CAYYHN010000317.1:0-5822 GCA_964471245.1 uncultured Rhodothermaceae bacterium
GGAAAACGTCCGCGCCGGACAGCATGACCGGCGAGCGCCGGATCCTGCCATTAGCAGACCTTACGCAAAAGAAACCGAACAGCAAACGTTCGCTAACCATAACGAGGTACCCCCATGACGATGTCACTGAAAACCCAATCTCTCAAAGCGACTCTTCCCATCCTGTTTGCATTGATGTTCATGCTGGCCTGGACGGTCCCAGCCAGCGCGCAACACCAGCACCAGCGTGCCGGTACGCAGCAGGCTGACACCACACGCGGCATGATGATGCAGAGCGGCATGATGGATATGATGCAGGGCGACATGATGGGCATCATGAGGCAGCACATGCAGATGATGGATCAGATGATGAAAGACCCGCTACGCCGCTCGGCCATGCTCGTGCACATGCTGCCCACGATGCAGGAGCCGCTCGCTCTTTCTGACGATCAGGTCGCTCGCATGCAGCAAAGCGCCTGGCAGTTTGACGAGCAGAAAGAGGCCCATCAGAAACAGATGATGCAGGCGAAAAAGCAGCTTCAGGAACTGTTCGCTACGGGAGACGCCGCACCAGACCGGGTCCGGGCGCTGCTCGAAGAGACTGCCTCCCACCACGCGCAGATGCAGGCCCTCGCCTATGAGACCGCCTCTCAGATGAAAGGGGGGCTTTCTGCCGAGCAACGCACAAAGCTCTCCGAGATGAAGCCCATGCAAATGCACCACCACATGATGGCAAACATGACCATGATGGAGATGATGCAGGCCATGCACGGCGACATGATGCCCGGTGGAATGCAAGGCATGATGAAGAAACAATAGCGCGTGCTGCGGCACACCAAATCAGGGAACAGACGTGCGGTGGCCTGTCCGGTGCGCACTACTTACCGGACAGGCCAAGCCGCAGGAGAATGCTGAGATGTTTGGAGGAATGATGCTTTTCTGGGCACTACTGCTCATCGTGATTTTCGTCGCACTCTTCCGGCTCGTGCCGAGATGGTCGGGTACAACCCGTGCCCCGCGAAAGACGCCCCTGGAACAGCTGCAGCTCCGCTACGCCCGGGGAGAGATCTCCACGGAGGAGTTTGAACGGCGCAGGGGCCAATTGACACGTCCGCAGGAACGTGCAACCGAAGAGGAAAAAACAGCAAACAGGTTGAACTATGGTTGACGGATATGAATGGATGTGGGGCATGCACTGGGGATGGTGGATCTTCTGGATCGCCTTCATCCTTGTCATTGTGCTCGCGTTCTGGCGTGGGTTACCGGGCCAGAACAGGTCCTCACCCGGAGAAACCCCACTAGAGATCCTCGGACGCCGCTATGCCGCCGGGGAAATCACGACCAAAGAATACGAGGAGCGAAAGGCCCTTCTGGTACGGGGCTCGTTCTAATTTATGCAGGAACGTCCTCCATGTTCGCTCCTGCTCTTTGTGACTGCAATTAACGCCTTCTCTTATGAACACGCGACCCTTCCTGCTGCTAATCACGGTACCTCTTCTGGCGGCCACCATCCTGACCGGATGCTCTCGGGCCGATGCTGATGGCCCGACGATTTCCGTCTACAAAAGTCCCACGTGTAACTGCTGCATGAAATGGGTCCGACATCTTGAAAAGAACGGCTTCCAGGTAAAAGCCACCGACATGCCGAACGTCACCCCCATGAAGAACCGCCTGGGCGTACCCCAGACGCTTTCTTCCTGCCACACCGCCGTGGTGGACGGGTATGTCGTCGAAGGCCATGTACCTGCTGATATGATAAAGCAGATGCTCATAGACCAGCCAGACATCACCGGCATCGCCGTGCCGGGTATGCCCATTGGCTCGCCAGGTATGGAAGGGCGGAATCCGCAAGCTTACAACATCCTTGCTTTCGACAATCGGGGCACGCAGGAAGTCTATGCTACTCGCTAAGGACGCTGACTTTCCACCCGTCCGTTTTTTCCTCTTGACCCAAACCGCAGATGATCCCTTTACCCGAGTGGGCACCGAACGTCCATCCGCTCATTATTCACTTCCCCATCGCGCTCCTGGCGACGGCCATCCTGGTCGATCTGATCTCGCTTTTCACGCGCAAGTGGGCAGGCATCCGCATTTCTGCTGTTCTTCTCTATGTGCTTGGTGCACTTGGCACCCTGGCAGCCTACCTCACCGGCCGGGATGCCGCCGACGCCTTGGACCTCCCAGCGTCGGTCATTCCGCACGTGACTGATCATGCAGACTGGGCCGAGATCACCGTGTGGTTCTTTGGAATCTACGCCGTAGTACGCCTCCTCGCGCTCTGGTTCGATATCAAGGGCCGAAGCTGGGCGCAGGTACGGGTTCACGCCTTACTCTTCCTCGCCGGCGCAGCCGGCTATTATCTGGTGGTGCAGACCGGAGACCACGGAGCGCAGCTCGTCTATGCCTATGGTGTTGGCGTGCAGCCGGTCATGGAGCAGGCCGCGGTCGGCCCAGCCGAACAGGAGCCTCCTGCCGCACCCGGTGAAGTTGCGCGCGTGCAGGTGCAGGAGAACGGCTCCTGGCAGTGGCGGCCCGGGATAGGTGCCCGGCAAGCGCTTGCGGAGGGTTTCCGCTTCGTACAAGGCAGCTTCGATGATTTGCGTGTCGAGGCAGCCGGGGCGGACTCCGTCCTCGCCGTGCAGCTTCAAAGCAGCCCTGTGCTCTTTACCGCCGGTGCGCAGATCGCCAGCGTCCAGGCCGAATCCATGCTGAATGTTTCACAGTTTGACGGCACGGTGCGCCTCGTGCATCACGTGCAAGACGCCCAGCATTATGACTTCCTGGAGGTTGCTACCGGCCAGATGCGCCAGGGGCGCGTGCAGGGTGGTGAAGTCGAGATCTTTGACCAGAAGCCGCTTCAAGCCGATGGCTGGATCGATTTGCAGGCCATCAGCGACGGCACCCACTTCCGCGGCTATGCCGACGGCGAGATGCTCACGCACGGACACGGAGACGCCCCCGAGCCCGGCAAGGTGGGCCTCTATCTAGAAGGCAGTGGCACTCTGCTCTTACGCCGCCTGGCTGCCACCTCCCTACGCTAGCATATCGCTGGCTTACCTAACCACTTAACAGGTGAACAACCCTATGAACTCTATCCGTGTATTCCCCAGAATGCTCCTCACGCTGGTTTTCAGCGGTTTACTCGTCCTCAGCCTATCGGCCTGCGGCAACGAGACCGCCGACGAACACGCCAAAGCGAAAGACGTGCACGGTGAGCAAAACATGCCGGGCCAGATGGATATGGAGGAGGACGACCACGCCCATGCGGCACCGCACGGCGGCATGGTCGAGAGCGCGGGCAATGGGCACATGGAAATGGTCCTCAGCGACGGCAATCTGTTCATTTATCCGTTCGACGCTGCCGAAGAGCCGCTTTCTGTGGAGGGCATCACGGATGCCACGGCCGTCATCCAGGCCGAAGGCGAGGCAGAGCAGACCATTACGCTTACTCCCATGGGAGACCATTTGATGGGTTCCCTGTATGGAGATGCGAACCACTTTACCGCCCATGTTAGCATGCCGGTTGAGGGCGTAACCTGGACAGCGCACTTCAGTGTGGAAATGAACGGGGAATCCGACCATGAGAACTAACTACCCCATGGCGATGCGTACCTGCTTACCCGTTCTCCTTTTTCTGATTTCAGCCTCTAGCTGCGTGCCCGCAGACCGCTCCGAAGAGTCCGAGAATCCTTCCACCACAGCGCTTGTCAATGGTGAGACTACGCGCCGCGCTGTGGAAGCCGTGCTCGAACGCCAGGAGCAGGCCATCCGAGAATCCGACATGGCAGTGCTCGATATGCTCTGGTCTAGCGGCGAGGATGTTTACATCTTCGAGCAAGGTGGCGTAGACAGCTCCTGGGCTACCTACCGGGACCACCATCTGGGACCGGAGCTAGAGACACTTGAAGACCTTGACTTCCGCCATGAAGACGTCCAGATTCGCATCGGGGGTGGACTGGCTGTGGCAACGGGGCGCTACGTCCTGACGGCGCACCATGACGGGCAGGCCATCGAGAGCAGGGGCGTCTTTACAACTGCTCTCCAGCGCGAAGACGATGGCTGGAAAATCGTCCATTCGCACCTCAGCCGCAGACCGCGCCGGTAGTGCCAGCGCGGTGTAATTACAAGTACGTGCCTAACCTTAAGGAAATTTCAGGTGGATAGGCCGAGAGAATCAGCTGTCTGCCTGTTAGCTCACTATCCCGAGCGTTACTCAACTTATCACTATGTCTATGGATCGTCGTACGTTTATCCGCTCTTCCGCCGCGCTTGGTCTCCTGACAGGGGTAGGTGCACTGATGCCTGCCTGGGCTCGCCCCTGGACTGGTGGTCCCCTCCGCCCCCCTGCCCTCGCACCGACACGCCGCGCCGGTCGCCTTGTGGAGTATGACCTGACCATCGACCGGACGCTGCTGGCTTTCGGCGGTAAGACCGGCAAGGCGGTGACGATCAACGGGACCGTGCCCGGCCCACTTCTCCGCTTCACCGAGGGCGATGAAGCCGTCATCCGCGTCCACAACCGTCTCGATGAAGATACCTCGATTCACTGGCATGGCATTCTACTCCCGAACAACATGGACGGCGTGCCCGGCGTCAACTTCCCCGGCATCAAGGCCCGCTCTACCTTCGAGTACCGCTATCCTATCAGACAGTACGGGACATACTGGTACCATAGCCACTCCGCTTTCCAGGAGCAACTCGGCCACTACGGCCCGCTCGTGATCGATCCGGCTGGCGGCGACCCCTATGCCTTCGACCGCGAGATCGTCGTCGTCCTCTCGGACTGGACGTTCGAGAATCCCCATGCCGTCCTCGACAACCTCAAGAACCGCCCCAACTACTACAACTTCCAGCGCCAGACGCTTGCCGGACTCCTCAAGGGTCAGGGGATGAGTCTAGGCGACAGGCTCGCCTGGGACCGGATGCGAATGGACGCCACCGACATCTCCGACATCACGGGAGCTACCTACACTTACCTCATGAACGGGCAGGCCCCCGACCCCGGCTGGTTCGGCCAGTTCGAGCATGGCGAGCGCGTCCACATCCGGTTTATCAACGCGAGTGCTGGCACGTTTTACGACGTGCGCATCCCCGGCCTCCCACTCACCGTCGTCCAGGCCAGCGGGCAGCACGTCGAGCCTGTCACCGTCGACGAGTTCCGGATCGGCATCGCTGAGACCTACGATGTCATCGTCGAGCCAGGCGACCAAGCCTACACCGTCTTCGCCGAGTCGATGGACCGCTCGGGCTACGCCCGCGGCACGCTCGCACCCCAGCCCGGCATGACGGCCCCCGTGCCCGAAGAGCGCGAACGGCCCACGCTCACGATGATGGATATGGGCATGGCCCATGGCGGCGCAGGCATGGACCACGCGACGATGGAGCAGGGTGAGGTGGCCATGGACCACGGCGCGATGGCTCATGAGGGAATGGGGAAATCAGCGATGGACATAGAGACACCAGCCGACACCACCGCTGCCATGCAGGGCCACGACATGAGCGGGCACGATATGAGTGGTCACAAGATGCCTGACGAGGTAGCGATGCCCGGCATGGATCATACTGGCCTGCGCCCCCCTGGCACCCTCCCCGAGCCAACGCAGCACGGCGTGGACAGCCACGGCCCGGCCAATGCAATGGCTCCTGATATCACCCGCAGCCGCCTCCATGAACCTGGCGTTGGTCTCGGTGGTGACGGTCGCCGCGTCCTTGTCTACACCGACTTGCGTGCGCTTCACGCGGAGCCGCGCCGCGCGCCAGACCGCGAGATCGAATTGCACCTGACGGGCAACATGGAGCGCTACATGTGGTCGATCAACGGCAAGACCTACGCCGAGGACCCG
>CAYYHN010000318.1:0-5817 GCA_964471245.1 uncultured Rhodothermaceae bacterium
AGTTCGAGTTCGGCAAGTGGGCCCGTGACGTAGAGGCCGTCGTCCCAGCGAAGCGCGGCGTCTACGACCGGGTAGCCGCACGCCGCACACCGGAGGCCAAGCTCTTGCACGGCAGCGTCTAGCCATGCGCCGCCGGGGCGCTGGGCCTCAAAACCGGTGGCGAGGACGACGAGGTCGGCAGTCAGTCGGCTTGGGGGCGCATCGAGTCGTAGCTGCACGGACCCATCATGTCTGAGCCGCGCCTCATGCACATCGCCGAGTTGGTAGGCAAGGCGTTCGGCGTGGGCGGCTTGGGAGAGTCTGCGCCAGATATCGGGAGGTACAGAGCCCCGGTGGCGGGCGTCATTGATGGCTGTGCGTCGCTTGGTGGTGCAGGGCTGCCGGTGAAAGGCGGCGAGGTTTTTGGGCCCCATCCAGCCGGGGTCGCTGTCGAACTGATGGATGCGAGCCGCGTGCCGTGTGAGCAGCATGACCGTGCCGGGTTGCCGCTCGGCCAGCGCGAGTGCCACCTGCGCCGCAGAGATGCCACCACCGACGACGACAGCATGCCGCCACGCAGGCAGGCGCTCGCGCTGGAAGGCCTCGTCGAAAATGTGGTGGATGGGACCGCTCGGATACCGGAGTGCGTGGGTCCAGGCAGGCCAGCATGGCTGCTCACTCAGGCCCAATGCAAGCAGCACACGCCGTGCTGCCAGTGTCCCTTCCTCTGTGTCCACAAGCCAGCCATCGCCTATACGTTGCAGACCGTTCGCACGACCTTGGATGCGCAGGTCGCCGAGCTGGTGCTGCTGCACTACGCAGTGCGTATGGTGCTGGAAGAGGGCATAGGCGGGACGTTGGTACGGGTAACCAAAACGGGCCAATGGCTTTCCTTCTGGCGTCTTGGCAAACTGCTTGAGGGCCAAAGGCTCGATATCAAGGTGGTGCACGAGCGACGACCGCATGAAGTCCATGCCTACGTTTGCCGTCATCTGGTCCCATCGCACCAGCGGAGTAGCATGCGGGTCGAGCACGCGCACGCGCTCACGTGGCCACGCAAAGCGGCCGGTGAGCACGTGCGAGAGGTACGTGCCGTGCACACCTCCGCCAATGATGAGCCAGTCGAGCATGGGTTTTTGCATATAAAATGGTATATCGGGTTGCCAAGCGCGTAGAACACAATGTCTTAGCCACCGATAAACGTATAGGTGTATTTGAGGAGGACCGCCCGGTTGTCGGTGCGGGGAAGCATGGGGCCGATAGGGTTGAGGCGGTCGGTGTTCAAGCCCTCGTTGTAGACCAGCCAGAGGTCGTGCCCCTCGCGTACGTGGTAGCGCAGCCGGGTGTTGACGTTGAGGCTATGGGACAGGCTGTTGTATTGCAGAAACAAAGCCGCCGACAGATGTGCGTCGAGCGCTGCCTGCATCCGAAGCTGTGGCAAGTGGGTGTTCAATTGTTGGTCGCGATCCGGGAAGCGAATCACATTAAGTTCATAGCCACCACCGAGTTCTAAATGCTTCGAAAGGTTCCACGTCGAACTCAGGCTGAGCGTTGTCTTCCAGCCATCGTAGAAGGTGCCTGTGCGGAACGTGATGTCGGGGCGGAAGAACCAGCGGTCCGGCGGATTCGCAGCAAGCCAGAGGTCATGAAACCAATAGCTGTCGGCGGGCACGTCGGCATCGTCAGACAGGGTAAAGTCTTCACGCACGTCTTCGTAGACGTGGTCGGTAGAGAGTAGCACGTTGGCGCCGTTCTTGAGTTCGAACCAATAGAACGGATGCAACCACGCTGACTCGACGGTGCCATCCGCATTGCGGACATATACGTTCGACCAGTTGCCCACCCAGATGCGCCGAAAGCGCGAGTCGGCGGGCCTAAACTGCTGAAAGTTGACGTCGGGGCTGATGTACGTCACATCACGTCGCCGGATGAAGCCGATGCCAGGATCGTAGGCTTGGCCCGAACGTGTGACTTCCAACTCATAGCTCAGTCCATTAATGCTGCGTCGCTCCCAGTTAAACAGGAACCGCCCTTGGTCGAGGAGCGACCGGCTGTTATCCTGCCCATCGGCGTAGGTCTGCATCCACTTCACCGTCACATAGTCTTGGCCGATGACCCGCACGATGCCATCGAGGCCGTAGGTGACGTTGTAGGTGCCGTCGTCGCCGAGGCGTGTGGTCAGGATGCCGCCGACCGTCGAATAGGGGTTGAAGGCCCGCCGCCGCAGCCGCAGGACGCCGAAGTTTTCGAGAGGCACCGCCTCGGCTTCGTCTGTCAGCATGTTGAGCAGCCCAATGTCCCATGCCCCTATGCGCCCGGTCAGGCGCATCCCGCCCCAGATGCGGATCGGCGCCCCACTGGCCAGCCCGATGCGGCGACTGTGGAACAGGCGGCTGCCGTTCATCCCGGTGCTGAACTCAAAGAGGCCTGCCCGCTATTGGAAGAATTGACGCTTCTCTGGAAAGAACAGCGAGAAACGCGTCAAGTTGATCTGTTGGTCGTCTGCTTCGACTTGCGCAAAGTCGGTATTGGCCGTGAGGTCCAACGTCAGGTTGTTAGTGAGGTTGTATTTCACATCCACCCCAATTTCCCGCTCGGCTTCATCCTGCAAGACAAAGCGAGAGCCGGCATCATTGAGTTCCGCTACTTGTCGTGCGCCACCGAGCAGGTAGGGCGTGATGTACACGGGTTTGCGGCTGTAGACGCCTTTTAACGTCACATCCTGTGCTACCGAAGGCATCGCGTGCGCACGCTCCCAGTTTGGCGGGATGTCAGGGTAGATGTACCGATGGTTGTTGTGGGCCATCCATCGATAGACAATCATGCCCATCTCGACATGGCCGTTGTCATCTTGGAAGCCAAGGCTGGAGAATGGGATTCGCATTTCTACGAACCAGCCTTCCTCGGACCGTGTTGTGGCAACGTCCCAAAAGGTATTCCAACTGCTGTTTGTCGAGCCCGGTCCGCCGCCATTGTTTGCCACAGCAATGTCAGCGCGGATGCCAAGGGGCGTTGTGTAAAACCAGAGGGCGTTTTCATTGTCGTTGAACGTATCGAGCACGATGGCGAAGGTCTCATCACCGCTCCACCGATCGCGGTAGAGCGAGTTGGCTCGCATGTTGTTCAGGTCCGTGTGGTAGAGCTGCCCCGCCACATAGACGTAGTCCGTGTCGTACGCCACCCGGACCACCGTTGGCTCCGTGACTTCGCCCCGATACGTTGGGGCAAGCATAACCATTGGGAATGGCGGTACGGCTTCCCAAGCGGTTTCATCGATGATCCCGTCCAGCCGGATGGAGCCCGTCAGTTGCGACAGGGCCACGGCAGGCTGTGTCCCCGGCTCATACGCGCGGGATGCAACAAGGCTATCGGCCTGCTGGGTTTGCGCTACCGCAGGATAGAGCGATACACTAACGATGAGGAGGACGAGAAGGCAGGATTTCTCCATAGCGCGATCAGGCAACGAATAGCAGGGCTTGCTCAACTAGATGGAGCCTCTGCTGCCTCAAGGTCGAGGCTTTCTAGGCGAACCTGTAGCGCGTGGATCCCTTCGAGTAAGCCCTGCTGCAAGTCGACCATCTGTTGGGGTGTCACATCGGGCGGTGGGGCATGATCGTGGTCATGATCATGGTCGTGGCCATGGTCATCGTCGCCATGCGCGTTAGGCGGCTCGACGAGGTAGCTGCTCCATGTAGCGAGGTCAGCGCGGATCGCTTCAAGGGAGTCCCCCGCAGATGCTGCGAGCTGTTGGGCTTGGAGGTGGGTGGTCAATTGCTCCAAAGCGTCGCGGACGTCGGCTTCGATCACGACAAGCGAGTCGTGTAAGGCGATGGCTTCTGCTTCGAGCGCCTCTGTCACGGGGTCATGCTCATGACATCCGAAGGTCGCAAGCGCAAGGAAAAGCCCTGCTAGACAAAGGGAACAGAATCGGTTAGGGTACATCATGCAACGCGGTTAGGTCGAGTGTGGGAAGGCCTTCGGTACGCCATGCGCGAATCAACGAACGGGCGTCCAAGGTGCTATCTGGTGTGACGTAGGTGGGGCGGCGGCTTCGATATCTATCGAGCACCTGCATCGCGAAATCGTAGCGAAGCGAGTCCGGCGCAGAGGGGATGTGGCCTTTGGGGATCGCATAGGTGAAATGCCCACGATCTGCGCCAAAAACAGGGATGTGGAAAAAGTCGCGTTCGACAAAGTCTCCGGTCTCATCGGCTTCACGTGCCGCTGCGACAAAGAAGTCGATGGCGTAATCGGGGTAGCCAAACAGGAGGCCGTATCCACGGAAGCGGCGTAAGGACTCGCCGTGCTCAACACTGCCGACGACTACAGACGGATCTGCCTCAGGAGCAACGCCCCAGTGGTTCCACACGTCAGCGGATTGGACCATCATCGCGTGCATCCGGGCGCGGTCGACAACGCTGAGTTGGAGGTACCGAACACCGTCGTAGGTGGCGCGGTACGGCACCAGCACGGCTTCGACGTTCCCGCAGTGGAAGACCTCAGCCACCCGATACCACTGCGCGAGGCGCGCCCGCTGGGCTTCCGTGGGCAACGTCGCGTCGGAGACGCCTACTGAATCTGGCGGATTGATCCGTAGGCTCAGCGATCCAACGCTACTCATCGGCTTAAGTGGTGCCGCAATGGTATACAGGGCTTCATGGTCGAGCGCGTGAGCAAGCAGGGAGTCCGCAACAAGGCGGTCTGGAGGAGCAAGCTGCTCGAAGGGGAAACACGCATCGGTGGAGGCCACCGAAACAGCGGTGCTAGCAGTGTGGCATCCGGCGAGGAAAACACCTGCAACACTGAGCAAAGCGATCCATTTCACCCTGAAGTGCCGCATCATGAATCGACTTGCTCTGGGTTGGTCATACGGTAAAACAGGCCCCATTCATCAATCTCCTCTTGCGGCAGTATGGTCAATGGGCCACGCAAGGTGATGGGGTCGTACGTGAACGTGATGGGCTGCTCGGTTTTGACTTCGACGAACGCCTCGGGGCCGCCCGGCAAGCAGAATTGGCAATCGGCCAGCGGGTATGTGCTCAGCAAGAAATGCTTGATGGTGAGGCCTTGGTCGATGGGGATGATGAAGCCCTGCAACTCGACTTCGGTGCCATGGAGCGCTTGTACATCATCGCTGAAGACCACCCGGTACTGGTAGTTGCCGTACTCTTCGAACTCGTACATTCCAAGGCGTGCCCACAAGTCCCCCGTAGCGGATTGTGCTGCTTGCACCAGTGGGTTGTGCAAGCCTAATTCTGCGGTTTGCAAGCTATCGCCGAAGGGGAAGGGGGTGGCATCGGAGTAGGTGGACTCTTCTGGCAGTGTTGGATCATCGGCATTGATCCACCAAAGGCCAAGCGCCGTACCTATGGCAATGCCAGCGAGTGCGGTCAAGGCGAACAGAGGCAAACGTGAAGTGTTTTTCGAATGGTAGGGCATGAAAAACGTCAGGTAGGTACGGACAAAGCCGCGTTGAAGTAAGCCTCAAGCATGGCTGCATCGAGGGTGTCGGCAACGCCTAGTACTGCCAGCCGACTGATAAATGGCTGGGGTCGGGCAGCAGGCCCGTCTTCCACAAAGCGCGTGGACAGAATCCGCCCCACCAGATGGAAGCGGACTGGATGTTTGCTGTCGCCTACAGCCACAACGCCTTTGGCACGAATGACTTCGTTGGGAAGGTCCGCGAGGAGGCGGCGCAGCCCAGCCAGCGAAGAAAAGGGAACATCGGTCTCGAACACCCACGTATCGAACGCATCGAGATGGCGTGCTTCGGCGCGTTCGCGGGCCGCCGGGTCGAGCAGGCCTGCTAGCACGTCATCGTTGGTGTCGAGCAAAAGG
>CAYYHN010000319.1:0-752 GCA_964471245.1 uncultured Rhodothermaceae bacterium
CACCATAAGCCTGCTGACACAAGCATACCTACACCTAGCAACACCAAAAGCCACTGGCGGCGCCTATGGTACCATAGGGTACGGTGGGGTTGATTTCGCCGATCTGCTGACCCTTTAGCGAGCAAACGATCTGCGAGATAAAGCGTGGTCACGCCTACCCATGCCAATACCACCAATGACCATACAGGAGGCTGCGCTACGAAAACGAACGAAGACAAAACGAGCGCACTTGCAGCTAGGCCGGGTACTACACCTATGAACGCGATGACTTGCCATATACGTTCGTGCCACCTCATCCTACAGACTGTTCGCAATAGCTACCCATGAAAAAGCCCCAACGTGATGCCACATTGGAGCTAGAATACACTTTCCTTCAGATCGTGCTACCTCACTACTTCATGAGGATCATCGATCCTGTCTGCGCCTGCTCAACATCAGCAGCAAGCATGACAACTTGGTAGATGTACATGCCTGAAGCCCACGTACTCGCATCAAGGTCAACGCGATGATTGCTGCCAGCCGTGAAGGGTTGGGCTTCCGTGGCATATACGGTGCGGCCTAACATGTCCTGCACAACAACACGCACCTGTGCGGCCTGTGGTAGGTCAAAGACGACCGATGTTGTCGGATTAAACGGGTTGGGATAGTTGCCGTGTAAGGTAAATTGCCCGGGTACTTCTGCCGCTGGCGTATCTACATCGGTGACAACCGCAGAGGTCGATCGGTCGTCGGTCGTGACGACCACGTCGAAG
>CAYYHN010000319.1:762-5799 GCA_964471245.1 uncultured Rhodothermaceae bacterium
ACACCAGTAGGCTGAATCCAAACAACGAAGGCATCGCCAGCACGTCCCGAGACATCGACGCGAAAGACTTCATCAAACGAGCCGTCATTAGAAACTACTTGCAGGTTCAATGCTCCAACTGGAAACACGCTATACCCACTGGCTTGATTGAAGCTCACCCCACTAGCAATCGTCCGAATCGGTGTGGCTTGGCCATCGTCACTGACTTCGACGAGGTTGACAACCGGGCCACCTGCAATACCATGGTAAAACGACAGTTCGACATCATTGGGGTTGTCGGCCTCACGCTTACCGGGCAAGGTCGTCAAGCTGATTCCCCCTGCCAAATCACCCGTCAAAGCACCAACGACCTCGTCATCTTCATTCAAGGTGACACTCACTGTGGTTTGTACATCACTTGAACTGCTGCTGTTACCCGGTGCAATACCAACCTCAAGCGTACCATCCACATACTCCTCGTAGGCTAATGCAGCCCCCTGCGGGAGGTTATCTACGATCTTTTGTGTCCCCACATAAAAATCAGGAGCTTGCAAGGTGGCTTCGCTGATGTTATTCAGCACTTGAATGAAGGCCATGCCACTCGGCGTCACGGTGATAGAAACGGTCGCAGAGCTTGAAAACAGCGTACCATCCGTCACATCGTACGTAAAAGAATCACTCCCATTGAAGTCTGCATCAGGTGTATAGGTTGCCGTTGCCCCGTTCAGAGATACGGAGCCATTGGCAGGCCGCCCTACGACAGCATAAGTTAGGGCATCACCATCAGCATCACTGCCGTCCAAGGTGATATCCACAGCAACATCCTCTTCGGTCGAAGCTGACACATCGCCAGCATCTGGTGCATCGTTGATAGCCGTGATGGTTAACGTAACCGATGCAGCAGGTGAGGTGTCCGTCCCATCCGTTGCAGTGTACGTAAACGCATCGGCCCCATTGTAGTCTGGATTCGGTGTGTATGTCAGGGTTGAACCATTAATTACGGCGGTCCCATTCGAAGGCGCATCACCGACGTTAAACGTCACAGCATCGCCTTCTGCATCCGTCGCACTAAGCGTGATGTTCAGCGGCGTATCTTCGCTGAGTGTAGCCGAGAGAGGATCGATTTGAGGCGCATCGTTCACTGCATCGATTGTTATCGTTACTGTCCCTGTATTCGACGTAGCATCTCCATCACTGGCTTGGTACGTAAACGAGTCGGTGCCGTTGAAATTCTCATTCGGCGTGTACGTAGCCGTTGCTCCGGTAATCGTCACCATGCCATTACTAGGACCTGCAACAGTTGTGTAGACCAAGGCATCGCCATCCGCATCCGTCCCTTCAAGGGTAATGCTTGCAGGTGTATCCTCGTCGGTTTGCGCCATAATATCATTTACCATGGGCGCATTATTTACGAAGAGGCTGATGTTTCCAGTGGGAATAGCGGGTTCAGTAGGTGGATCGCCAGCATTGAAGCGGAAGTTCTGCAAGGAAACAGAACCGCCATTAAAGTTGGCTGTAAGTCGGAACTTAAGTTTCAAGAGTGTCCCACTATCTGCCGTTATAGGTGTAGCGGTAAATCCGCCTACTGATCCATTGGCCGGATTGGCCAAGTTTGTCCATCCTCCTTGCTCTACTAAGGTACCTGACGCATCAATACAATCGCTGCCTTGGCAAAACATGATTTCTGGTGAAGATGTCACCACTTGAAATTGGTAGGCCGTAATGCCCGTCTGCCCATTAAGGCCACTTACATCTATGTTTACCTCAACATCTGTATTCGGTACAGCGGTAACGCGGGATAGCGTAACATTTACTTGTGCCATGGCAAGCGGCGCACTCCAAAAACTGCCAATAAGGAATAAAGTAAATAGGGCGAAACGGAGGTCCGTTCGTGCTTTCATAGGACAGTATTGATTCTGTATGGCGCTGCCGACCTGTAGGCTGATTGATGCAGCGGAATGCATACGAATGTATAGGAAGGGATTTGACGAGCAATTTAACGTTCTTGTCCCCCAAAACCACAGGCAGAAATGTAGGGAATCTGTTTTAATGATGGGATTTTCATGTCTTAACGCAATAAATGACGAGCGCCCCGGCAATCGCATGATGCCGAGGCGCTCGCAAAGGCTGAAATAGCCGTCAGACGTATGTCTTCAGGTTATTTCACAAGTGTCATCGTGCCTGCCTTGACGGTCAAGACGTCGTTAGCACGCACTTCAACACGGTAGACGTAAAGGCCCGAAGCCAAGCTGCTGGCATTCAGCTGTACTTGGCGGTTGGAACCAGCTTGGATCGTCTGGTTTGGTACCACCAACACCTCCCGACCCAACACGTCCACTACAGAGATCCGGACATCCGACGTCACAGGGAGGTCGAAAGAGATCGAAGTAGAGGGGTTGAATGGGTTGGGGTAGTTGCCGTTGAGCGTAAAGTCCTCAGGCAACTCAGCTGCTGGGTCGTCGATGTCTGTCGAAAGGATCGCACGCCAAACGCGTCCGTCCGCATCGATAAGCACGAACTGCGGGCCAAGTAGGCCGGGGCGTACTTCTTCGAGAACGGCTGCTAACGTCAGAGCTTCGCCGTCAAACCCGTCGAGGTCAAACGTGAACGTAGCCAACTCACCTCCATTCACATCAGCCAACTGGAAGTTGGTGAGGATTGGGGGCAAGGTGACGTAGTTGGTGTACGCACCGAAGCGAGCGTCATCAGCGAGGCGACGCTGTACGGCGTGATCCGGATTTAGGTTAACCGTCTGGATGTCAACGGCACCAGGGATGTCAATCCCGTGGTACACGCGGATATCCACACCGTTTGGCGATCCACCTACGTTCTGAGCTGTGGTTGGATTAAGGTCAAGGCCATTGACTTCATCACCGGTGACCGACACGAAGTAGTAAACACCTTCGTCTAGATCTACTTGCCATGAATCAGTAATGCCTTGAGGACCCGGAGCAATACCGGGAGCCACACCTACCGTAAATGGCTCATCAGGTACACGCAGGAATGGCGTCGCATCGATGTACTCAAGGTCATCTACAACGAGCATACCGTTCACATAGACGTCTACTTCCATGAAGAACGGATCGGGCGAGTTGTGGAAGATCTGGAGCCAAGCGCTACCAGCAGGCGTGACGGTGATGTTGACCGTAGCCGGTGCTGAGTTGTCTGTACCGTCGTTCGACCAGTAGGTGAACGAATCGCTACCGTTAAAGTCAGCATTCGGCGTGGAGGTAGCCGTCGAGCCATTGATAACCACGGAGCCATTTGCAGGCGCATTAGCCACAATAAACGTCAGTGCATCACCTTCGGGATCGCTACCCGAAAGCGTGATGTCAACAGCCGTATCTTCGGGCGTCGTTGCGTTAGCATCATTGGCTGAAGGTGCATCATTGACGGGGTTCACCGTGATGTCAACCGTAGCCGGTGCAGACGTTGCGCTGGCATCGCTCACCGTGAAGGTGAAGGAGTCACTGCCATTGTAGTCAGCGTTCGGCGTATAGGTTACGGTCGACCCGTTGAGCACTGCTGTACCGTTGGTTGGATTCGAAGCCAGTGCGAACGTGAGAGCATCGCCATCGGCATCAGTACCTGCAAGGGTAATGTCGATAGCGGTGTCTTCGTTCGTCGTAGCCGTACCCGCTGTTGCAACAGGAGCAACGTTGTCTACAACCGTGATGGCACCCGGCTTACCACCTATGATAGGTGTGCCGTTGTTAAACACGATATTGCTCAGCGTTGCTTGTGCTGTGCCAAGGCCTACAGCATTTACAGCGATGAAGACTAGCGCTGTTTCCGTTGTGTTGGTGATGGCCGTGCTACCGAAGCCACCTACGCGCAACGTCGTCGTTGTTGCAGTGGAACCGACGGTATTAGCGTTAACCGTGAAGCCAGATGCGAGTGCATTTGCCTTCACTACACCAGCCGTACCCTGTGTTGCATCAACCGTCACGAGATTGGTCGGCAGCGTGATATCGAAGTTAAACGCGATCACATTGTCGGCCGCTGTAAGTGGGTCGATCCATACGGGGATGAGCAGTGCATCACCGTTGCGAACCGAGCTATCGATGACAGTAAGCAGACGCGAGGCTACGGTAAGACCGAAGCTTTGCGTCGTACCACCAACGATGGCAGGATCGCCATTGTTGAATACAAAGTTATTGAGGTTGACGGTAGCGCCGGCTACCTCCCCGGTGAGGCGGAAACGCAGCTTGATCAGCGTTCCCGAATCGGCCGAGATAGCCGTGCTGGCGAAACCACCCACACGCCCCGTCGCGGTATTTGCGTCGTTCGTAAAACCGGTGGCAACCAAGGTGCCCGCGGTGTCGATCCCATCGAAGACGATGTTGGGGCTGCTGGGTACGACATCAAATCCATAGGAAATGATGCCCGTCTGCCCGTTTAGCCCCGACACGTCAACGTCGACCGTCACCGTCTCGCCCGGACGGCCGGCCGTGTCGTCGATCGACACAGTGACCTGGGCGAAGGCAGTCCCAGCCCCACACAGCAGCAGCAGCATCAGCAGCAGTGCTGTAGGTTTTGTTGTCATGTTAAATCGTTGCATATGGTTACTCGTCCTCTGGGGTGAGTGTGCATGAATGAGGTTGGACAAGACATTCAGGTGGGCAGGTGGAGCAAGTGCCCCACCTGCCTTACCTGTTCATCTTTACTTGACGAGGAGCATTTTGCCCGTCTCGACAAACGTCTTGCCTTCCGCTTTTGCAATCACCCGGTACAGGTACGTACCCGAAGCGAGGCGCGAACCGTCCAGTTGGACCGAGCGCTTGGCACCAGCTTGGAACTGCTGCGACTGCGTCGTCATCACGCGGCGACCGAGCATGTCGATCACTTGGATGCTGACTTCAGCAGCTTCTGGCAGGTCAAACGACACCGTCGTCGTCGGGTTGAACGGGTTCGGGTAGTTGCCCTGCAGTGCGAATTCGCCTGGCAGTTCAACGACCGTGAGTTCATCAAGGCTAGCTACGCCCGTTGCATTGACTTCGCCCTCTGCACGAAGAATCATTTCTGCACCGGCCGAAGCCTGACGGACGGTCACCGTAA
>CAYYHN010000320.1:0-1429 GCA_964471245.1 uncultured Rhodothermaceae bacterium
CCCGTGAGTTGCCCAATGCTAATACCGAGCGTACTGATACCCTGTGCGACGGTGCGCTCCCCTACTTGCGCCTCGTTGAGCAAGATGTAGCTAATAGACGACCCAAGGATGCCTGAGAGCCCGAGCCCGACGAGCACCGAGCCGACATAGTACATCGTAGTCGTGCTTGCCAGCAACCCGAGCACCACCATCCCAATGGTAATCAGCACCGTGCTACACAAGATGATGACGCGCGACCCAACGCGGTCGAGCAGGCGTCCAGCCACCGGTGCACCAATCATGACGGCGAGCACGAGCGGCACCAACATAAAGGAGGCTTCCGACTTCGGAACACTGAAGGCTACAACCGCAAAGCCTGAAAGGAAGATAAACATCGCCTCGGTTAGCCCAGCACCGACGGCAAAGAGGCCTGCCAAAGCAACCTGCCGATTCCGCAACAATTCCAACCGCAGCAACGGGTTGGCTGCACGGCGTTCGGCTTCGATAAACAACCGAGCCAACACAAAGGCGGCTAAGATAAACGGCCACACACGAAATGAGATGAGGCTGCTTTGCAGATTTTCCGCGTCGATGCCGTTGATACCAAAGGCCAAGGTAGCCAACATCAGCCCAATCGTGATGGTGCCTGCCCAGTCCATCTGTGGTGCTTGCCCTACCGGACGGTGCGGCAGCACACGCCATGCTAGCATCGCCACAAGGAGGGCCAACGGGACGTTGATGAGAAACAGCCACGACCAATCATAACGTAGCAAGATGCCACCAATGATCGGGCCGATCAGGAAGGCTAGGCCAAACACCGCACCAAGCACGCCGAGCGCACGGCCACGTTTTTCGGGCGGGTACACATCGCCAACGACAGCACTGGCAACAGGGAAGATGCCGGAGGCGGCAAGCCCTTGAATGCCGCGCCCGACGAGCATCGCACCAAATGAATCAGCGAAGGCAACAAAGATGGAGCCTGCTGCGAAGAGCAGCACATCGGCAACATAGACGAGGCGGCGCCCGAACAGGTCAGAGAGACGCGCCATGAAAGGCAAGCCGACCAGATTAAAGAGCACAAATGTGTTGATGATCCACGCGCTGGCGCGGGCATCGACGCCGAAATGCTCGCGCAGTGAAGGCAACGCCGGAGCCACAATGGCGATATCCAGCGCGGCGATCAACACACCAAAGAACAACACCGTAAGGATGCCTCGTCGTGCAGGGGTGTGGTTGCTCATGCTCTAGGCTTTGCGCTGGACTGATCAGAAAAAAGACTGCACCCATGCATGAAAAACGCTGGCGTTAGTTCCACATCACTGTATAGAATTGCATAGCTTTTGCGAGAATTAACAAAGCTCGAGGTCGATTGATTTCGCGGAGCATAGGACGCTCATCAAAAATTACCATGCGGCTTAAAAACAATCGCGGTATTGCTTGCGTAGGAAGA
>CAYYHN010000320.1:1439-5777 GCA_964471245.1 uncultured Rhodothermaceae bacterium
TTCAAAACTTTCTGAAAGCAATAACATGCCGCACCCGACGACCGTAGCACCGAGCGGCGATGGCTTTGGCAGCATGCCCGAAGTGGTCCACGACCGCGCCATCACACTTGCCGATATCCGGCGGCCCGTAGAAGACGACCTGAAGCATTTTCGTCGTTATTTTCGCGAGTCCATGCGCTCGCCCGTCGGGCTACTCGATAAAATCGTACAGTACGTGCTACGCCAAAAAGGCAAGCGCATGCGGCCACTGCTTGTCATGCTAGCTGCACGCACCTGCGGCACCGTCAATGAGACCACCTACCGGGGGGCAGCGCTGGTAGAATTGCTGCACACAGCCACGCTGGTGCACGACGACGTAGTAGACGATGCTGATCGTCGCCGTGGTATGTTTTCAATTAATGCGCTGTGGAAAAACAAAATCGCCGTTCTCTTTGGCGATTACCTGCTGAGCCGGGGCTTGCTGCTCGCGCTCGACTACAACGACTACGACTTGCTACACACGATGTCGGACGCTGTGCGTAGGATGAGTGAGGGCGAACTACTACAGATCGAGAAGACGCGCCACCTCGACATCGATGAAGCGACTTATTTCCGAATCATCTCCGACAAAACGGCTTCGTTGATTTCGGCCTGTACGAAAAGCGGTGCAGTCAGCGCGAGCGATGACCCTGCAGTTATCGAGCGTATGCATATGTTTGGCGAAAAGCTCGGCTTGGCCTTCCAGATTCGCGACGACCTTTTCGACTTTGGTGTCAAGGATGTAGGCAAACCACTCGGCATCGATTTGCAAGAAAAGAAGATGACCTTACCGCTCATCCACGCACTGCGGGAAGCCAGCCTTGACGAGCGCAAAGCCATTCTGAAGATCGTCCGCAAGAAGCGCAAGAGTCGTGCGGATATTCGCACCGTTGCCACGTTCGTGGACGACCGCGGCGGCATTGCTTATGCCAAAGACCGCATGTTTACGTTGGCCCACGAAGCCCGCGCCTTGCTAGGTACCTTCCCACCCAGCGAAGCCCGCACCGCCCTAGATCAGTTGGTTACGTATACGATTTTTCGAAAGAAGTAAGCCTTGTGCTGTGTTGCACAAGCTTCTTCGTGAGTGTTTGGTAACTGGGTTGGAAGGCGAGACCGTGAGATTTTCGACGGCAGTTTTGTTCGATACACGCCTATACGCTCAATCTTGGGCATGAAAACTCTTCGCACCCTCTTTGCATTTTGGCATTGCATCCGATACGGATCTATAGCGATCTACGTAGATCTATCTAGTGCTCCGTCAAGATAGCCTCTTCGGGTTCTGTACGGACCCCTGTAGAAGCTTACCAGTGCACCCACCTGCGTTCCTCGACCTCGCCATACCTACGGGTATGCCTACGATCAAGCGCCTTGGTGGACCCCAAAATGACCAGTACATCGATCCGTATTACCAACTTGACGAAGCACTAGCCACTCTGAAACCCTGATGAGGCTATGCCCACGGTTCATTTTCTGGGTACCGGGGGTGCCGTCACCGACGCACACCGCACGACCACAATGCTTGCCTTCACGGACGCCGACCATACGTTTGTTGTCGACTGTGGAGGCGATGTAGTACAGCGACTCCAAGCGGCTGGTATTCCACTAGAAACGGTGGAGTCCCTGTTTATTACGCATGAGCATCCGGACCATGTCAGCGGGTTTGCGCTATTTCTCGAGAAAATCTGGTTAGCCGGTCGCGAGGCACCGATTCACCTGTATGGCATTCGCCCGGCGCTAGAGCAGGCGCATCGGGTGTTTATGGCCTTTGGAATGGACGAATGGGACCTGCCCGAACTGATCTGGCATGAAGTCGCGTGCGAAGAAAATGCCCGCGTGCTCGACGACGAGGTGTGGCACATTACCGCATCGCCAGGCGTGCACTCGGTCCCAGTAGTAGGGTTGCGAGTGGAAAGCAAAACCACGGGCGGCGTGGTGGCCTATTCGTGTGATACCGAACCTTCGGGCAGCATCGCCCGGATGGCAACGGACGCAAACGTCTTGGTGCATGAAGCAAACGGTGAGATGCGAGGCCATTCATCACCCGAAGCTGCGGCTGCAATTGCTCACGAAGTTGGCGTGGATGAACTGGTACTGATTCATCTGCCGCCGAATATGGGAGAAGCTAGGCTCGCAGAGGCACGGGCTACGTTTGCCGAGACCTATCTCGCTACTGAACTCGGTACTCGAAGCTTTTAGAGACGGTCTGATAAGTGAGTTGGACGGCAAAGCTAAGGCATACAAATAGGCAGGGCCAATTCTGAGCTTTGTGGCAGCGTTACCAAGCTCAGAATCGGGGGCGAAGCCGTAGGGAATCAGTCCTTGTAGCCTCAAAAAGGCCCAGTCGCAGCCCCCAATCGATTTACCAAGTCCTTCGGGTAACATAGCCTCTGTGTAGGCCAGACTATGCTGGATGATGAGACAGATCGAACTAGTCCTGTACTCGAACTAAAAACAAATGGTCAACAGCCAATAGCCTATCGCGAGATACTTAGCTACTAAGCATCGGAAGGCCATCGGCGACCTCAAGCACCGCTATAAAACAAGCAGTTTTCTTGACATTTCTGGGAACTCATCTTGGCATGGTATGCTCGAATAACGTAGCCTTCCATTGTGCTGCCTGAACTGCGTTCCATTCCGCTTCCATGTACGACTCCCGCACCCGCGTCAACATCTTCATCGGGGTCATTCTGACTATTCTGATGATCCTTGGCTTGCGTTTAGCCAAGCTCCAGTTGTTCGACAACGACGCCTATGCCCAAGAACGCGCTGTGCGCGAGATGCGCGTCTTCCCGGCTCGTGGTGTCATCTATGACCGCACGGGACAACTGGTCGTAGACAACGAACCCAGCTACATCATCACGTTCACGCCCTATCTGATGGATTCCGACCAGAACGGCCTACTCGCCGACCTGTTGGGGGAGCCTGACTCGCTGATTGTGGCGAAGATCGATGAGGCGAAGCGCTGGAGTCCATTCTTGCCAAGTGCCGCCTTCCGCGAGGTGCCGTTCGAGCGGTTTAGCCAAGTGCTGGAGAATAGCCACCGCCTACCAGGCGTCTCGCACGACATCGTCTACAAGCGGCGCTACCAGACCGAGGCCCGCGCCTCGCACGCGCTCGGCTACGTTCGCGAAATCAACAGCCGCATGCTCGAAGACCGCCGCGTGGATGGCTACCGGCAGGGCGACCTGATTGGGACCAATGGGTTGGAGAAGTACTATGAGGATGACTTGCGTGGAGCGTTTGGTACCGAGTTCAAGTTTATGAACGTGCGCGGCCAAGTCGTCGAGTCTTATAGGCAAGGCGAAGAGGATGCCCCGCCCATCAGCGGCTTGGACTTGCATTTGACGCTCGACGCTGATGTGCAAGCGCTGGCCGAGTCGCTGTTCGTGAACAAGCGCGGTGCGGCTGTGGCGATGGACGTAAACACAGGCGGGCTGATTGCCTTGGTGAGTGCGCCGGACTACGACCCAGAAATCTTCGCCAAGTCGGTGCCGCAAGAGTTGTGGAGCTACCTGACAGAGAGCGAAGACAAACCGCTGTTCAATCGCGCCACGATGAGTGGCCTGATGCCCGGGTCGACATGGAAGCCGTTCATGTCGTTGATGGCCTTGCAAGAAGGCATCTACGGTGCCGATCAGCCCGTACATTGCCCCGGTGGTCATTGGGTAGGCAACCGTTTCTTCAAATGTCATGGTGGCGTGCACGGCAATATTTCGATGCGCACGGCCATCCAGAAGTCGTGCAACACGTACTACTACAAAACGATGATGGCAACGGACGTGAACACGTTCCATCGCTATGCTACCATGTTTGGCTTCGGTCGCCGCATCCCAGTGGATTTGACGGAGCAGATCCGAGGCGGCGGCCTTATTCCCGATTCGTCGTACTACAATCGCACGTATCCGTCGGGGTGGGGGCCGGGTTACTCGGTTAACCTCGGCATCGGGCAGGGCGACATGCTCGTTACGCCGTTGCAACTCGCACGCTACATGGGCGCCGTCGCCAACCGGGGGACGTTGCACACGCCGCACTTGGTCCGCGAACTTCGCCATCCCGAAACAGGTGAAGTACGTCCCACCGAGGTGCCACCACCCGAGCAGGTCCCGATCAACCGCGTGCACTTCGAAGTGGTACGCGAAGGCATGCGCCTCGCCATGGAGGCGGGCACGGGCCGAAGCGTGCAGATTCCCGGCATCCCGAGTGGGGGAAAGACGGGGACCGCCCAAAACCCGCATGGCAAGGACCACTCGCTCTTCGTCATGTTCGCGCCGTACGATAACCCACAGATCGCCCTCGCCGTCCTTGTCGAAAATGGTGGCT
>CAYYHN010000321.1:0-5758 GCA_964471245.1 uncultured Rhodothermaceae bacterium
GAGGCAGTGTGGAGGTGGCCTCCGTAGAAGGCAAGGGGACGGCGTTCACGCTGCGGCTACCTCTAGGAAAGGCGCACCTGCGTCCGGATGAAATCGTGGAAGAACCGCATGCGACGCAAGCCAAAGCTGCCATGCAGGTGCCTCCGCAAAGCGATGGACAGATTGACGCGAATGGCACGGCCACGGCTCGCGTTCTCATTGTCGAAGACAACACGGATTTGAGACGCTACTTGCATCGCCACTTTGCAGCGCGGTACCACGTTGCGTTAGCGACCAACGGCGCTGAAGGCTGGGCGACGGCTCAAGCAGATCCGCCAGATCTCATCGTCAGCGATGTGATGATGCCGGAAGTCGATGGCTTGACGCTGCTCCAGCAACTCAAAGCCGATCCGGTGCTTGCCCTCGTCCCCGTCATCTTGCTCACCGCCAAAGCCGACGTGGACAGCCGCCTCGAAGGATTGCGCCTCCAAGCTGACGACTACATCGCCAAGCCGTTTAACATCGATGAAGTGCTCACACGTGCAGAAAATCTGCTGGTTCGCCATCGTAAAATGCAGGAAGGTTTCAGTCAGCAAGTCCTTTCGGTGGAGGCGTCGGCGCTCGATCTGCACGATGCAGACGCTGCGTTTCTAGTGCAGGCACAAGAGCACGTCGAGGCAAATCTGAGTAACACCTCGTTTGGCGTTGAGGCATTAGCCGAGGCGCTGTTTGTGAGCAAACGCACACTTGGACGACGACTCAAGACCATTTCGGGGCAGCCCCCAAGCCAGTTTATTCGCAGTATCCGTCTCACACGCGCTAAACATCTCCTCGAAAAACGCGCAGTGACGACGGTTGCTGAAGTTGCATATGCGGTTGGCTTCAGGGATGTGGAATATTTTGCGCGGCTTTATCACAACCAATACGATACGCACCCTTCCGACGCCTTGCGCTAGCGTCTCACATGTTCGGACAAACACGCCAATCTACCCGGATAGATGCGCCAATCGGCTTATTCGGCTTGGAACGAAGGATTTAGGCAGGTACCATCCGCCCGTGCACGTGCGCTTGAGACGTGTGCCCATGTGATGTGAAATCCCAAGCCTTCGCTCGAATATGCTTGTTTTGCTCCTAAGGAAACGCGTTCTCATACTACTAGTCCTCCTGCTGAGTAGCCCGTGCTTCGTACATGCCCAAGTGACCATCCAAGCAGGTAATGCGTTTGGAGATGGCTCAGGGAATGATGTCGCATATGGCTTTGCTGAGGATGTTTTGGTGATTGGCCAAACCCTTTTCGTGAGTGCAGATGATGGCCTTGTGATCTACGCATTGGATGATGATGGAAACCCGACCTTTCAGGCGCAGCACACACAGCAAGACCTCGGTTTACCCTTAGGAGCCAACCGCTTGTTCTTCGATGGCACGTATTTGCATGTTGGCCCCTTCAATAATCAGGCGTTTATCTACGACATCAGCACGCCCACTAACCCTGTGCCGGTCGGGAACTACCAGATGGAGAGCTTGGGCAGTCCGCTAAGCATGGCTTTCGCACCGCAGACGGTATTTGTGGTGACGGCCTTTCCATTTGGCAACCGCCCCGGCGAACGTACGGTCGAGATTTTTGACCTAAGCAATCCTGCTGCGCCGACCAAACTGCCCAACTACGCCACTTCGGTTGGCCGCCCAACCGCCGTCGCGTACCGTGCGGGCATCCTCTACGTGACGGTCTACGACGAAGCTGGCGGGAATCACGTCCTCGAAGCCATTGACGTGAGCGACCCCGCCAACCCAATGCGCCGCGCCGCCGTGCCGACCGCTGGCATCCCTACGCATCTGCTCCTGCGCGAAGACATGGCTTTTGTAGGGAGCAGGACAGCGGCCGATAGCGGATGGCAACTCGGAGCCTTCGACCTCACCGATCCCATCAACCCGACTTCGCTGGCGGTGGTGACTGGTGCGGATGCCAACGTGTTCATCGACGTGGGCCTCACGCCCGTCGGCAACATCATGGCGTCGCTTCGGGATCGCCTCCTCATCTACAGTTTTGCCGATAACGTGTGGACGGAAGAGGCGAGCCTTGCTAATGCAGCGGTGCCTACAGCGTTGGCGACCTTTGCCCAAGCAGGAGGGCAGGGGAAAACACGTATCCCCATTTCATCGCGCTTGTATACGCTAGAAGGGCAGGGGGGCGGCTTCACCTATCCAGATCCAGGCATTGGCGAGAACTCGATTTCGAAGTTTGGGTCGGGCAGGACTTACGAGCTTCAAGAAGAAGACCAGTCGGTTGAGTTATTTGATGTGGGGACGTCCGTTTCTCCGTCAGAAGCAGCCGCAGCTGGTTGTACGGTGGCTGCAACGCCCGATATGGACGTTGCGCCCGGAGCAACCGTGATGGTCGAAGCATCGGCGGGGTGCAGTGGGTTTGCGTTTGGTGAGTTTTCTGGTGATCTGCAAGGCTCGACCAATCCCGGTATGTTTACCATGCCGATGCGCGATGCCAGCGTGGAGGGTGCATACGAGCCCGTCAACCTCATCGTAAATCTAAATGGAGAGACGAACTTTAGATGCCCCTCGGAAACACAAACGAGGCAGGATGGGGTGCACTTGTTTGGGTTTACACTGGCCGCTCTCGGAGACGATTGGCAAGTAGGGAATGCGACGTTTACCGTCAACGGTACGTTGGGTACGACGCCGGGGATTGATAGCGTGGCCGTAGAAATTGGGAATGCGCGGACCAACCTCGCCATCACCAATGGCCAATTAGTGGTGCCTGTTGGACGGGTTGTACCTGAAGGCACCACGCTTGCCGGGAATGTGTTTCTGTTTGATACGTTGCCCGGCTGTGGTTCAGGGAGCGAGCCGCTCACCTTTCAGCCCACCATCCGACCGCAAGCCAACATCGCTGCACAACCGCTCATCTTTACTGACTTTGGCCTGATTGTGCCTGCACGTGAACTTCAGGGACCTTTGGTCAACTTTGCCTGCGTACAAAACGTAGGGCGGATGGCAGGCTATACACGTATTCAGGAGGCCCTAGACCACAGCACCACACAAGAAAATGACACGATTGGTGTCTGCGCGGGTACCTACCCTGAGGTCATTACCATCAACAAACAAGGGGTGGCGGTCGTCGGGTATGCAGGTGCACTACGCACACGTATTGAGCTGCCTGCTTCGGGTAAACGCGCACACAACCAAGATGTGGTTACGATTACAGAGCCGAGATCGGTGGTAACAGGCTTCACGGTTACAGGAGGGCAACATGGAGTAGTTGTGCAAGCCAACGCGTCAGATGTCTTCTTGGATCAAAATATCGTGGGAGGAAATCAGCTTTCGGGCATCTTAGTCGATGGCGCCGATCAGGTCTCGATAACGGAGAATCACATTGGTGTGACGCCGGTGGGTACCCAACCGAAGCCCGTCGTCTTTCCCAACGACACGGGCATTGAATTACGAGGAGGGAAAGGAAGCAGGATCCGCTCCAATACAATCTCTGCCAACCGTTCGCATGGCGTGCTTATTCAGCAAATCAGTCAACCTGCAGTAGGACATAGCATCCAAAGCAACTTTATCGGTACCGATTCGGATGCAATGTGCGACCTCGTCGACGGGCACTGCCCGTTTGGCAATGGGGCGATGGGGGTCGTCATCACCCAAGGCGACTCCACACAGGTCCTGAACAATGTCATTGCCTACAACGGGCAGAATGGCGTGGCCGTTGAACAGGGCACACGCAACCGCATTTCGCAAAATAATATCTTCGCCAATGGCAACATCGGCATCAACCTCATCGATGCCACGGTAGACCGCCCCACAGGCGTGACGCCCAACGACGTGCCCGACGCCGACATGGGGCCGAACAACCTGCAAAATTACCCGCGCCCCGATTCCATTCACGCCATCGGGAGCGCAGGCGAAACCCGGCGATACGACTTCACCATGTTCCGCCACCGTTGGCTCTTCGATGCCAATCCCAATGCCACGTACACGGCCGAGCGCTTCACCAACACCACCTGCGATGCCAGCTTCTTTGGTGAAGGCGAGGCGTACCAAGATGCGCGCACCGTGAATGTCGGAGCCGAGGGATTTGCGGTGTTCGAGACGACTGGAAGCGATGCCTTCGTGAGCATAACGGCGACCGATGCCGAAGGCAACACATCCGAGTTTTCCGATCTCGTCTGCCTCAAGCCCGTCAGCTTCACCATGTGGGAGCGCAAAGCCGACACAGGCGAAGCGTTTGTGGTGCCTGCAAACCAGAATAGCATCTACGAAGGCAACCCCGTTCGGCTCGATACACGCCTCATCAATGCCGGGCCGGTGCCGCTCAACGTCTCGGTGGATATGCTCGACCTTCGGGCGAAGAAATCGCTGGCGGGTCGCTTCGTAGGTGCTACACTGCCGCTCGATTCCACGGCCGCCATCAAGAAATTCCGCATCGCCGCAGGCGACACCGTGATGCTTCAATTCGACTGGGAGACCGATGGCTTGGCTTGGGACGACCAAGGCAACCCCAGTCCCTTCTACGACCTCGCCGTCGACCTCAGCTTCGACGAAGCACCCAGCGTCTCGATGCGGACGTCAACGGTACCCATCAACATCATCCCGCGGCCCGTCGTAATGGTGCACGGCCTGTTGAGCAATGCGGAGGCGTTTACGGTCTCCAAGCAGTTGCTCGAAAGCGCCAACGCATTTTGGCGCGATGACCTGCTCGCCGTAGGGGATGGCGTGTTCCCCGGGCTCATGGATACTGGGATCAAGGGACAAGCACTTCGTAGAAGCAAACACATCCATGAGAACGCCAGCGAGCTAGGCATGTATGTTCAAGCGCTTAGGGAAGCCCGCAATGCTTGGCAAGTAGACCTGCTGGTGCATTCGATGGGCGGGCTCATCTCGCGCTATTATATCCACGGTGATCGGCAACGTGTCGATGCCACCATGCCGAATACCCCTGATGGTGCGCCAATTGTCCGGTCACTCATCCAACTCGGAACACCCAACGAAGGCTCGCCCTGTGCCATCCTATTCCGTGAAGGCGCATACTTCCCGTCGATGTTGCAACTGACGCCGCGCTACGTGCAAGGTGTGTTCAACCGAGTGGTACGCAACCAGAAGAGTATCCCCTTCTTCCTTGCGGCTGGGGAGTTCATCAACACTACCTGCAACGAACTGGGGCCGGGCGATGGCGTGGTTTCGCTGATCAGTGCCGAAGGCGCAACCAACAACATCCCACGTTTCTTCAACACACAGCGGTTCAATGCAGACCATGTTGCTCTGACGGATGACGCCAGCGTGTTTAACAACTACGTCATCCCCATCTTGAGCGGCCGTGATCCGGGTGCAGCCTATCAAGATGCCGTCCCACCAGATGTGATGACGAAGCACGCACAGAATGATCCCGTGCAAGCCATCCGTACCGAAATCCTCGAACTCGGCCCTGATAGCACGGCAACCATCGTGCTGGATGTGCCTGCGAGCACAGCCCTCAGTCTCGCGTTTGTGTCGTCGCCACAAGTGAGGACGACCTTGCTCGATCCAAGCGGTGCCGTCATCGAGGACATCGCGGCGGGCACGGTCGCAGCATCAGGCCTGTTCCGCACGATGACCGTGGACAGCCCAACGCCGGGTGTGTGGACGCTGCGTGTGGCGAACGAAAACAACAACAGCCAACAAGTCACGCTGTCAGCCACCGTCCGTGGTGATGCCGTGTTGGTGTCAGGCGAGTTGGGTATGCCTGACGCCGACGGTGCTGTAACGGTCGTGGTTACATTGACCGATGGGG
>CAYYHN010000322.1:0-1935 GCA_964471245.1 uncultured Rhodothermaceae bacterium
CTTTTCAACTGTTGAGAGCCAGGTGAGGCCATTGGCTCAGTCGCTGTCAGCGCCGGGCGAATTGGGGACGTGTTTGTGTTTCGTTCAAACGACTGCTCAGTCGACTGGGGTAAGCGAGACGCCACGTCTGGCTGAGTCGTGGTGGTACTCGTTCGAGCCGCTGCTGGAGCAGACGACGTAGGCAGATTAGTTTGTACCGTTTTTGCTTGCCCTATTGCTTGCCTCGCACGCGTCGCAGCGTTAGCATGCGTCGTGCGTTGCCTTGTTGGCTCAGGTGGAGTTTTCTCCGTATTGACACTCTCTCCGTGCGTCTGGGATGTTAGGCGCGTTAGGAAAGGGGTATTGTTTTCCGCTGACAGCATAGTAGGACGTGATGCTGTCGGTTCTGGTGTGGCGACTGTTGCTAGACGCGTTGGGGCAGCTTGGTCCGAGGTTGCTGACTTAAGAGTCGTTTGCGTTGGAAGCGTGCCTTTTGTGCTGCGATTACCGATCTCTTGCATGCTTCCAGTGTTTGTCGAAGTATTGGTCGGCATGCGCATGTGAGGTGCAGGTTCTTGCTGCACACGTGGTGTGGTAGCCGTAAATGTGCGGCTGTTGGTGTTTGGGCTTAAAGTACCTGCTAGAGCCGTCTCTGTTCTACCTGAGTTAGGTAAGGTAGGCGAGTTTTGCGACGTTATTGGTGTCTCCACGCGTGGGCTTGGCGACATCTCAGTAGGCGAAGCCGAACGTAAAACGGAAGGAGGAGTCGAAGCGTTTTTGGGCAATGCGCTTGCAATAGCTTTGCCCAAATTTGTAGTCTTGGTGCTGGTCGTGTTCGAGGTGTTGGGTTCCTTTGTCCTTACAGGTGCAAATTGTGGATCTGTTGCTTTCGTGGCATTAGCAGATTCACTACGGTGCATGGGGGAAGCTGACTCATCTATCGAGCGTACGATCTGGAGGTGTGCATCCGGAATCTTTGGGGTCTGGAGCCCAACGGAAGAGGTGGGAACAGGTGTGACTCTCGTGGACTGATTTGTGGCAGTATTCTCACCTGATGTACCAGTTGCTGGCGTATGAGTAGACTCGGCGTTACTCAGTATGGTACCTGAGGTAGGTGCTTCGTGTTGAAGTCGTGGAGTTTGCTGAGGTTGCGGTGAGTTACTCTTGGCTGATAGATTTTGGTTTGACTCCATAGGCTGATTCATCACAGCCCGGGTTGTACGCCTAAGATTGGCTTCGGTGGAGAGGAATGTTGCATCAGCCGGGAGGAAAGCCGTTGCGACAGTATTAGGAGGCGTAGTTGCTTTGGTTGGTGTCGGTGCGTTTGCCTCTACGCGCGTGATGGTTACTTCAGCCATCGGTGCGGCTGCATCAATCGTAGGTATCAGTGCTTGTGCAGCACTTGGCTGAGCCGACTGGGGCGGTCCTAGATGGACGTGAAGGCGCTCCGGCTTGGATGAAGTCGGCTGAGTAGGTAGCGAAAGTTGCTGCGTACCTTGTGCCTGTTTGGGTGGTCCTTCGGTCGATAAGGCCGCAGTGGTATTTAAGTTGCTTCGAGGCGTCAGCGCAGACGCTTCTGCGTTTGAGGCTGTTGCAGAAGGTGTTTGTGTTGCCGGCGTAGTCATTTCAACGCTCCCGCTTGTAGGCTGTGGGGAGGGCTGTAAGCCTAGAGCGGCAGTACTGGTAACCGTGATAGGTAGCGACGTATGTGGGGCAGAGGCTGTCTGGGTAAACAGAGGCACAGGTGCGTGGGTACCCGTAGTACGAGCTTCTGGTAACACCATCTGTGATGCCTGAGCTACAGGCGCCTGAGCTTGTTGGGCTGACGCGTCACGAGATGTTTTTGAGGCTACGGAAGTACGTACCTCTGCAGGTTGTATGGGTTGGAGCGTGTTAGGTCTGCTCGGCTGAGCTGAGGGTGCACGGCTGCTTAAGTTTGCAGACGTAGGTGTTGCC
>CAYYHN010000322.1:1946-5755 GCA_964471245.1 uncultured Rhodothermaceae bacterium
TGGAGGGTGTGTGTTGTTGCTCGGTCGTCCCTTGTGGTGGTACAGGCAAGGCTATCCCCTGCAATGGCATAGGCGAGCTTACTCCCTGCGAACGTGCAGCAGACATCCCAAAACTCAATGGCGATGGCGTTGTGGCAGCTACTTTGGTGCTCGGGGAGATATCACCTAAAAGGGGAAGCGTTTGTTTTTGGCTCGCTTCTGCGCCCGCAGGTGTCTGTGTTCCCGTAGGAGCAGGTGATTCTTGGTCGTCACTTTCACCTTGCGTTGGGGTAAATGCACCAGTTTCATGTAAAACTGCAGGTACATTGCCGGTCACACTGGGCATCGTGCCGTCCACTTGTAGCTCCGACACGGCTAGATCGCCTTCAGATGTGGTCGCTGCAGGTTGTTCTGGTGATGGCGTTGCAGCGGGTGAGATCCATGTGCCCGGAAGTGTGCTTGGAAAAGCATAGGAGGCGTCTGGATACGATTGTTCAGGCTGTTGTAATACCGGTGCATCCGGGGCAATGCGCGGACGAAGGCCACTAAATAGTGAGGAAATTAACTGGCCGAAGCTGTTGCGTGTGTTGGTGCTGGGTGCGTTTGCTTGACCTTGTGGCGTTGCATCGGGGCGTGTAGCCTTAGTTGCAGCACCAAGGGCACTAAAAAAGGTGGTTTTCACAACGTATATGCTCCTAGCTACGGTTTTCCATCTCAGCGACACGCGATGTGCCATTGCACCCTTAGAGACTGTTTGATAACTCGATTTGGGTCTGCAACCGGATCTTTTCGAGCATCACTGCTCGATGCCCTTCGGCTTTGCCTCTGGTTTTTCGGCCCGTAGCACTACTACGAACCATGAAATCGATCAAAGCTGCTGTCGTAAATCTCACAGCCTCGCCTTCCAACCCACTTGCCAAACAGTCTCTTTGTGGTTTATTGACCGGTTCCCAAACTGGTCGAGTCCGGCGGGAAGGCAACAGGCGGCGGTAGATATTGTGACTGCGGGTCGACCATTGTGCGTACAAGTTGGGCGGCACGTTCAGGCGAGAGGGCTCCAAGGATAGCTTGGCGCTCACGATCACTTGCTTCAAGGTAGAGGCGCTGCAACACATTGGTATCCATGCTGCTGATGATGGCTTGCAATTCGCGACGCTCCATCTTTGAGAGCGTCTTACTCATGTTGCGAATTTCGCTTTGCTGCGTTTCGGTGTTGCGCAGGCGAGCTACTACATCGTCAAGTAGGCTGAGCATCTCGCTGTGTTCGCGTTCCATGGCTTCGAGGCGTTCGCGTGTCGCACGGAGCGAGTCGTGCAAAGCTGTGATTTGCCGATCCTGATTGTCAACCGAGCCTTGCATGAAAGAGCCAAGCGTAACTAGGGAGTCGATGTGGAATCGCAGCGTGTTCAGGGAGTCGAACACCATAAGCGGGTCGTCACCGAAGTCGATGCCTGTCGTAATGCGGACACTATCCATGTGGCGGTTGACCTGTTTCACCTTTTCGGGGGCGATGGACGGCATGGCCACGTAAAGAGCCACAAAACCAAGGACAAAAGCGGTAACGAGCCCGCCTAAAATCGTGAGAATCTTGTTCATCGTTGTTCGTACGGCTACAACGTTTTACGAGAAAAGCCAAGGACAGCCTGTTCGTCGAGAAAGGCAGTTTCGGCTTGGAAGACTTCTTGTTTGTATCGCGCGTGCTCCTGTTCGCGGAGGGTGTCGAGGGTTTCCTCGGTGCGTTGCCGCTTCTGCAGTTCAGCGCGTGCTTGGTCCACGTCGGTGTTGCGTTGGGCGAGCACCTTGTGGGCAGCATCGATGGCGCGTTGGGCGGCAGCCCAGGCGCTTTGTTGCCTCGCAAAATGCTGTGGACCACGCACGCTTGTGGCTGCAGGCTGCGTCAAAAGGGCCTGTAAGGCCTCTTCGGCGGCCCGAACCGCTTGTACTTGAGCCTCGCGTGCCTGAAGTCGCCTAGCCAATTCTTGCCGCGCCTGTTCGGACTCGTATTGACGAAGCCGCAGGACGTTTGCAAGGGAGAATCGGAACTTCTTTCCCGCCATGGAGCAACGCTGGTTCAGCAGAGTACAGATAAGCGATACATGCTGAGGCGGACGCAAACCATAGGCCGAGAATGGCGAACCTTAAGCCATGCTGAGCCATTTAGGGCTTTTCCCCAAGCATGCGCAGTCCTACGCATTCTTCGCATGAAGCCCGCAGGCCCGTGCTGGTTTTTGCCACGCCCGCGATAGTAAGTTGAGGACTCGTCCTTCCTGCAACCTTCTCGACTTCGCACATCATGAGCATCCTCCAACTGGAAGGCGTCCGCAAACGCTTCGGCCCTGATCCGTTGTTCGAAGACCTTGGATTTGTCTTGGAGCCGGATGAGAAGATGGGCTTGATTGGGGCGAATGGCTCGGGCAAGACGACGCTGCTACGCATCATTGCTGGCGTAGAGCCACCCGATGGCGGCCGGGTGATGGTGGCGAGTGGAAGCGAAGTGGCGTACCTCTCGCAAAACCCGACGTTCGACCCGGCGATGACGGTGCTGGATGCGGTGTTCGACCAAGGCAGTGAAGCCATGCGACGGCTGCATGACTACGAGGCCGCCTGCGTCCAACTCGCAGCCACAGGTGGAACGGATGAGCGGTTGCTGACGCGGGTCGCTGATCTTGCTCACCAACTCGATGTGTCTGGCGGATGGGACCTCGAAGCCAACGCCAAGGCCGTCCTAGATCGCCTCGGCATTACAGCTACCGATCAGCCTGTCGGCGAGCTGTCGGGTGGGCAGCGCAAACGCGTAGCGCTGGCTCGTGCGCTCGTTCTCCGCCCCGACCTGCTCATCCTCGATGAACCAACGAACCATCTCGACGCCGACACCATTGCTTGGTTAGAGACGTATCTGGCCCGCTATACGGGGGCACTGCTGCTCGTCACACACGACCGCTATTTCTTGGACCGCGTCACGAATCGGATGCTGGAGATTGACCGGGGGCAAGCCCAGCGGTACAACGGCAACTATTCGTATTACCTCGAAAAGAAAGAGGAGCAACTCCAGCGCGACGAGGCCGAGGCGCAGAAGCGGGATCGGCTCATCAAGCAAGAACTTGCGTGGCTCCGGCGTGGGGCGAAAGCACGGACGACCAAGCAGAAGGCCCGCATTCAGCGCGCCGAAGCGCTGATGGAGACGCCGAAGTTTGAACGGGCACAGACGGTCGCCATCAACTCGACGGCCTCGCGCCTTGGCAAGAAAGGCATCATCCTCGAAAAGGTCAGCAAGGCGTATGATGGACAGGTGCTGCTGCGCGATTTCTCGTATCGCCTGCAGAAGGGCGATCGCATTGGTATCATCGGGCCGAACGGTTCGGGCAAGACAACGTTGCTGGACCTGATCACAGGCAAGCTGATGCCGGATAGCGGCAGCGTCGATACGGGGCCGACGGTCAAGGTGGGCTATTACGATCAGGAAAGCCGGGCGCTCAACGAGGAACTGCGGGCCATCGACTACATCAAGGAGGTGGCGGAGCACATTCCTACGGCGGACGGTGGTACGATTTCAGCCAGCCAGATGCTGGAGCGGTTTCTGTTCACGCCGCACCAGCAGTATACGTTTGTGCATCTGCTCTCCGGCGGCGAGCGGCGGCGGCTCTATCTCGCTCGCATCCTGATGGGCGCGCCCAACATCCTGATCCTCGACGAGCCTACCAACGACCTCGACATCCCCACCCTGACGGCGCTCGAAGCCTACCTCGACACCTTCGATGGTACGCTTATCGTGGTCTCGCACGACCGCTACTTCCTCGATCGCACCATCGATCATATCTTGCGGTTTGAAG
>CAYYHN010000323.1:0-5745 GCA_964471245.1 uncultured Rhodothermaceae bacterium
CGCCCTGCACCGCGCTCTTGCGCTCTGCGGGGTCGTCGACCCCCGCTGGTGCGGTGACGTCGGTGAAGGTGCCGTCGCCGTTGTTGCGGTAGAAGCGGTTTGGGCCGACAGTGGTGACGAGGAGGTCGGTGTCGCCGTCGTTGTCGTAGTCAGCAGCCGCCATGCCCATGCCATAGAGTTCTGTAAGCAGCCCTGCGGTTTCGGTCACATCTTCGAAGGAGCCGTCGGTGTTGTTGCGGTAAAGCGCGAGCCCGGTCAGGGGGCGTTGCCCCGCTGGGTTGCTCGGCCAATCTTGCCCGTTGATCAGCACGATATCTTGCCATCCATCACCGTCGTAGTCAAAGAATCCCCCTCCGGCTCCGGCCATCTCTGGGAAAAACTTCTCGCCGTACGCGCCTGTGTAGTGCCTAAAATTGAGACCTGCCGCTTCGGTGACATCCGTGAAGGTGACAGTAGGTGTCATTTCCGTGGGAGCAGCGTCCGTTGTGCTTGCAGGCACGTCAGACTGGCATGCGGTGAGGCCAACCCCGACAAACACTATAGCCAAAACAAGGCCTAAAACGGGGAACGGCCCAGCAAACAAACGTGACATGCAACAAAGGTTTGGTATGATTGGAAACACGGGTTTTGCTACAAAAAACAAAGAAAGCGCTTGCAGGGCAAAGCATACACTTTGCTAGAAACACTTCACTCCAAGTTCATAGAATAGAAGCGCTTACGAGTGGATCTCGTAACATCTTTTATCTTGAAAGGGCGTAGCATGCGGCCGATTTCAGGGGTGTCGCTCAGCGGAGCGCCATCTACCTTTCTCAAGCAATCTTGCAACCTGAACATAGATCATGAAATCATTTCGTTTCATCCTGCGCGCATGGCAATCGTTTGCGAGCATGCAGAACGTTAACGACGAAACTGAAGCTGTCTGCCCACGATGTGAACGCCCGACCAAGTGGTCGACGCGCCACGGATACTACCGTTGTCATACCTGCGGTGATGATCCCGTTCACTAGGCATTCTCTAGGTGAACACAACGCAAACGTCCCGGCTGCCCAAAGGTGTCCGGGACGTTTTTTATGTCAATATCGTTCCCAGACGCGGTCGATAGACGGATAGGCTTGGCGCGGAAACGTGCCGCCCTTCTTGAGGACCATCAGTTCGACGGGTTTCGGGAGCCTTGGATCGGGGCGTTGTACGCGCGCAAGCACAGCTTCATCGATGCGGACGTCGGTTGCCTGCATGCGCGTGTTGAGGTAACGTTGGAGGCGGGTGTTTTCCGCAAGCGTATACCATTCGCGAGCGACAGCCTCACGAGCGTCTTCGTAGGCAAGTCGGACGCCATTGGCATCGGTGTAGCGGGCGGCATGGCGAGCGTGGAAGGCGCGCAGCGTATCGTCGTTAAGTTCAAGGTCGGCCAAAAGGGTTTCGCGCACGTCCCAATAGAGCAGCTTGTCTTCCCACCACTGTGTCTCGGCAACCGTTGTAGGGTGGCTGTCAAACCCGCGTGTTAGGGCTTCATTCCCTAGCAGCCGGTCCCGTACCATACGCCAGATGAGTTGCGTGAGGTTGTTGGCTGTGGTAGCCTCGGTCTGGCCTTCAAACGGGAAGCGTCGCAACTCATACCAGTCGAGGAACTCGCGGACCGTGAACGTTTGGCCATCGCTAAGGGCGACCAGAGGTTGGGGTTCGCCTTCCACAAACCCGGTGCGGTCCAGCGAGCCGGGCCAGTTCCCGAGTAATGCGTCTTCGGGATCGCGGGTATCCAACTGCTGGAGTTGCTGCATGAAGCCGAACAGCGTATTGAAGGCCTCACGCCGGATGACAGGTGCGGCCGCCTCCAGCCGATCGGCAGCGTAGTCATATGCATAATCGTCTACCCGAAGCCGACGCAGCCGCTCTTCGTATTGTCGCCGCTGTTCGTCGTAAGCCCGTTGTGTAAGAAACGGATCCCGGAAGGCGGTATCAACGCGGACGAGGAAGTGGCCCCGGTCCGTCGAGATCACGTTGGATAACACACCGAAATCGAGATCGCGGACGGCGGCGGCGAAGGGGGCATCCTGTTGCTCCAAATCCCAAAAGTTCAGGTTCGTGCCGTCTTGCTTTTTGCCCTCCGTTGCAATGGCCTCAATGGCAACTTGCCCGGCTTCGAGAGCCGCACGCGTAGCTTCAGCTTCGGCGCGTGTCGCCGTGTGCACATAGCGAAACTGTACGTTAATCGTCCCGGCTTGTGTGGCTGCCTCAACCGCAGCCGAACTTACTTGGACGGTATCGAGGATATCTGCCGTGAACATCTCGGTAACGGCGATGTCTTGGCGGATTTCGTCGAGTAGTTGGGCGAGGTCAGCCCGTTCGTGCAAGGCTTGGGCACGCCCTTCGGCAGCCATCAGCTTCTCGTAGATCATGTACTGGAGGTGGGCCCGAACCGGATCATCGCGGTGGGCGCGCATGACGAACCCTGGGGCCATCTCGAAGCTGACGCGCAGTTCTTCTACAGTGATCGTGGATTCACCCACGTGAGCGACCACGGCCGTACTAGATGGATCTGTAACTTCAGGTTCATCTGCTGTCGTTTGACAGCCAATCAAGAGGGAAAACCCCAGCATCAGCAGATACTGGGGCATACGGCAGATGCTATTGCGGCGCTTGCAAGGGGGAATGGTATATAGAAGCCAAGGTGCCAAGCGCCTCGGCCATTGGGCATTGGCTATGGGCTGCTGGGTCTCGAATTGGACGCTGTGGCCCGTTTGATGTGCCCCGTCAACCATTGCAACTTTCGCTGTATCGAAAAGACGAATCAAAGGTGGAGATTAGAATCCGACGGAGACGCCGAAACGGTGAATATCGCCGAGGAGGCCGAAGCGGGTGTAGGCGTAGTCGAAGCGGAAGCCGACAGCACCAGAAATCGGCTGGAAGATACCCGCGCCGAGTGTAACATCCTTTTCTGAATCCTTCTCGAAGGCATCGTTGTAGCCGCCACGCAAGAAAAAGCGCTCCATGAACGCGTACTCTGTTCCGAAGCTCATGCTCGGCGTATTGTTGTTCGGGTTGTTCGTGTCGATGGCTACAGTCCAACGACTGTTGGCGGCTTCGATAAGCTCCATGGCTACACCCACCCGGAAGTTAAGCGGCAAATCGAACGAGTCGGTTTCCAACTGGGCCGGAATCTTGTCGTTGTTCCCTGCAACCGTCGGGTCGGGGTCGAAGACAATGGACGGGTCACGGCCTTGGATCTGTAGCTTGGGGCCAAAGTTGGTGATGGTTGCGCCGAGGCGCATACCTCGGAACGGCGTGACGAACAGCGTCCCGAAGTCGACCGCGAAGGTCGAGGCCGTGCTGCTGGCAATCGTTTCGCGGATGAACTTGCCATTGAAGCCGATAGAGAAGCGATCCGTCAGGTTCCAAGCCATCGCTGCGCCCAAGGAGACACTGCTGCCATCGAAGGTTGCGCCCGTGCCTTCAGGATTGAGCACCGTACGTACCGGCTCTTCGCCGAGCGAGAACGAAGTGAAGTGCAGGGCCAGCGTGCCCACGCCAATCGGCAAAGCCGCGCCGATGTAATCGAAACTGGTGTCGACGAACCAGTCGGCATGGCTGAAGGCAACCTCGCCCGTTCGCATGCGGGCAAGCCCTGCGACGTTCCAGTGGGTTGCCGTCACGTCATCGGCAAGGCCTACAAACGCGCCGCCCATTGCAACGGCGCGTGGACCGATGCCAATTTCGAGGAAGGCTGCGCCGGTGGTGCCTGTCTTCGAGATGCTCGAGAGCGCCTGCCCGTGAGCAAGTGGAGCTGCAAAGCCAAGCAGGAGCGCAAAAAGTACAAGCCGTTTCATAAGGTCAGGGGTCCAAACGGTAAAGCACATTCGCTATTTGATGAGGGCAAACTTGCCTTTGGCCACGCCGACACCCGGCGCTTCGACGACATAGAAATAATAGCCGTACGCGACATCGAGGCCGTCTTTGGTGCGCAGATCCCAGAAAGCACTGCCATCATCGGCCACACTCTCGTGCACCACAGTGTCGATAAGGGCACCGCTCGTCGAGAAGATTTTGATGGTGCACGTGCGTGGGAGGTTGACAAAGGCAATTCGCCGCTCGCCACGCCCGATCCGGAAGTTGTTGGCGGGCTCAATCGGCGAGGTTGCCACGTACGGATTCGGCACCACATAAATGTTGTCGAGGCCTGCGCGTGCGAGTTGGTTGTCGATGGCCTGTGCAGTTGTGCGCAGTTGAAAGACATCGCCGTTGCGGAAGGGTTTGGCTACGCGGACGTCTAAAATATCTCCCGCGCTAGGAGCCACAGGCGTGATGCTATCGTCGTCAAGCGGGTCGAAGCGGATGTCCCAGATGCTGAGTTGGACGTTCGTTTCGCTGAACACGATGGGGCGGATTTCATCGCCGAATGACACGGCACCATCGCGGTCGCGGTCGTTAAAGCGGAAGTCCATCTTAACATTGTTCGTTACATCCCACACTTCGAAGTTAACAGCAGTCCTACGGCCGCCCAGACCGCTGATCGACGTATCAACAACCGTATTGAAGAACCGCACTTCAAGGTCAGCAGCCAACAGCGTCTTGTTCGTCGTCGGTGGGTCGCTAATAGCAACATTCCAGTTGGTGCCCGCATCGGCTCGCCAGCCGCTTGCTTCCTGAATGAGGCCGACGGTAGCGGGATTAAGCAACCGTAGTCGGAATCCGTCGACGACCGGACCTTCATCGTTTGGGAGAACGAACGGGCTCTGGTCGATAAGGGTTGCGCCACTTGCTTGGTCTTTCAGCGTGTAGGTCGTTGTGACGGGCTGGAAAGGATCGCCGTCATCGCTAAACGTGAGTTCGTAGGCGCGGTCCTGCATGGCCGGACCATCGAGGATTTCGGCGACGACATCACCCGTTCCTGCACCCGATGTTTGGAACAGCGTATCGACTTGGGCAGCGATGAATCCAGCGGCAGGTGCACGCGGTACTGCCTCGGCCGTATTGCTGTCGAAGCCGATGATGTTACCTGCCTCATCCAACTGCACCACCGACGGCGACTCGGCCACCGCGACATCAAGTAAACCGAGTGGGATCGACTCGCGGATGTCGTCGAAGGCTTCGTTGAGATCTACTTCGTCGCGCAGCCCTTGATGGTAGCCCCGATCGTATGAGACGACCGTGTAGTAGTACGTCTGCCCGTTCACGACGTCGGTATCAACCCAACTGTGCTGCAAGCCTGAGTCGGTACCTCGGTTGAAGTGCGCGCCGTTCACGCCCACGGGGTCTTCACCGAAGATGCCATTTATGACATCATACTGTGCGACCGGCTTGCGTAACGTGGGGATGCCGAACATATCGGTGATGTTCTTGACCTCGGGCGCCGAGAAGCTCGGCTCGGTACTTTTGTAGATGACATACCCCTCGAAGTCCGGCCCGTAGATCGGGTCAAACGACTGCTCGGCAACGCGGTCCCAATAGAGCGTCACCTTGCCATCGCCGGCGACGGCGCGCATCGTTGGCTTGAGTGGCGCTTTGGCAAACTGGTAATCGTTGTTGAAGATGATCTGCACCGTCTGCTTGTTTCGGAACAGATCGCCGCGATCCGCACCGAAGAGGAGCGCCATCGAGAAGCGTTCGATTTCGCCGGCATCAACGCGGAAGAGGCCTGAGCCATAGAGGAAGCCCACATTGCCCGGCGAGGTGCGGTTGGTGCGGAAGAGACCCGGATTGAGGCGTGCCGAAAGCAATTCGTCGTCCTTAGGCCAAACATCGGCGAGG
>CAYYHN010000324.1:0-5730 GCA_964471245.1 uncultured Rhodothermaceae bacterium
ATGTGCTGCGGATACGCCGGAGCGGCCATCGGCGGCGGGAACGAGTACCCATACGGCGAAGGCATCACTGGGGGTGGTGCAGCTACTGGAGCCTGCGATGCCGAACGACGGGTTACAATCTTGAAATCACCTTCCTTGATTTCCACCTCCTCGATGCCGCTCTCGGCGACGATCCGAAGGAGTTGACGAATCTGTTCCAGGTCCATGCTGGCCTCTGGGTTGGTGGGAAAAGGGTGGGATAGCACAAGCGCGAGAAGCACGCTTAGGCCGTAGCAACACGGGTCACGTAGTCGCCCGTGTCGGTGTTGACGCGAATGGTATCGCCTTCATTAAGGAACAGCGGTACGTTGACCACGGCACCGCTTTCAAGCGTAGCGGGCTTGGTGGCACCAGTCGCCGTGTCGCCCTTTAGGCCGGGGTCAGTCTGCGCAATGACGAGTTCGACGCTCTTCGAGATCTCTGTCGTGAGCGGCTTGTTGGTGGACGCCTCAAACAGGATGTTGATGTCGCCTCCCTCCTTCAAGAACTGCAAGCCTTCCACGGCGTCTTCGCGGAGCGTGACCTGCTCGTAGGTGTCCATGTCCATAAAGTGGGCGCCGAGGTCATCTTTGTAGAGGTACTGGTGCTTGCGCCGCTCGACGCGCACTTCTTCCATCTTCTCACCAGCGCGCCACGTTTTGTCGAGTACACGCCCGGTCTTGACGTTTTTCAGTTTCGAGCGCACGAACGCCCCGCCCTTCCCAGGCTTGACGTGCATAAACTCAACGATCGTCCAGATATCGTTATTCCACTTTAGGGTAAAGCCGTTGCGAAAATCGCTGGTATCTGCCATGGTCTTACAGGATTCTTGATTACGTGCCGAGCACAAGCCCACAAATATATCCTGATCAACTTCATCAGTCAATTTCATATCGTGTGAAACCGTACTGATAGATTTCCGCTTCTCAGCAAAACGGCGGCTACTTACGAAAGCGCTGGATGAGGTCGGCAATCTGTGATTCAGGCAGGGCTAAATGGCTATCGCCACCCTTCGCGTTTGATGCAGGCTTTGGCGCTTCGAGTGGTGCACTAACTTGGGCAGGACTTGCCGGCTTCGTCTTCAAAGATGCTGGACTCGCGTGCGGATTACCTGCACGGGCCAACAAGCGTGCCTCTATGGTATCGAGCCATGACCCTTCAGTTTTAGGCTTAGAGGCCGTTAGTTTGAGGGTACGCTGGAAGACAGGATTCCCATAGCGTGGCTGCGCTGCCTGTGACTTGGCTGTGGTTTTTGCCTTGGCGTCTGTCACAGGATTGGTCTCGAAGGCCATGCGCTTGATGTTTAGCAGGTGCATCGGCGAGATGTTGTCGCTGGTGATGGAGCCGCCGATGGTACCAGGGCCGAGTGTCATCGCAGGGAAAAGCCGTGTTGTGTAGCCAACTGAGCCGAGCGCAGAAACCGTGTTGACGACAATCCGCATCGCTGGCTTCTGCAAGGCAAACGCTTCGATGACACGCTCGCTCTGGGCATGAATGGCTAAGGTATGCCCAATACCACCGAATTTCAGCACTTCAATGCATCGTTTGCATCCACGCTCCCACCCATCCTCAACAAAAAATGCCATAATCGGCGACAACGTCTCCATCGACAGTGGCTCGGCTTTGCCAACTGTGTCCACCTCAGCAATCAGTGCGCGCGTACTGGCTGGGACGCTAAAGCCTGCAAGTTGCGCAATCACTGCTGGACTCTGGCCAACTTGATCTGTATTCAATCGTCCCTTACGCAACACCATGCTGCGTAATTTTGCTTTCTCGGCCTCGTTCAGGATGTAAGCACCTTCGCGTTGCAACGCCTCTTTGAGCTTTGTCCGAATGGGCATGTCAGCAACGATACTCCGTTCGGTGGAACAGAGTGTGCCCCAATCAAACGATGCGCCGTAAACAAGGTCGGCGGCGGCTTTCGCGATGTTGGCGGAGCGGTCGACGTAGGCAGGCACGTTGCCGGAGCCGACGCCGTACGCAGGCTTGCCTACGGAATGTGCTGCACGGACCATCGCCCCACCGCCAGTAGCTAAAATAACATCGGTGATAGCATGCTCCAGCAGTTCATTGGTCCCTGCCAATGCCACTTCGGTCATGCAGCCAAACAGCCCTTTCGGTGCGCCAGCGGCATACGCGGCCTCCGCTACAACACGCAACGCCTCCTCAGTACACGCCTGCGCGCGCGGGTGCGGGCTCATCACAATACCACATCGCGCTTTAGCTGAAATAATCGCCTTGTACATCGCTGTCGACGTAGGATTCGTCGAAGGAATAAGGGCGGCAACAACGCCCATCGGCGTAGCGATCTCCCAAATGCGCTGTTCCTCATCACGCCTTATAATACCGACGGTCTTCATGCCCTCCATGCGTTCATAGAGCGTGCGTGTTGCAAAGAGGTTTTTTAACGTCTTGCTTTCTGGACGCCCAAATCCCGTTTCTTCATGCGCCATCTGTCCAAGGCGCTCAGCGGCGGTAACACCAGCGGCAACCATGGCCTCAACAATGGCATCTACTTGCGTTTGGGAAAACGTCTTAAACTGGTGCTGGGCTTCGCGTGCTTGCGTCAGCAGTGCACGGGCCTGTTGAATAGAGCGAAGGTCCTGATCCATAGCGTATTAAGCTCAGATGAAGCATCCTTTTTGCATGAACTGCAGAACGCAGTTTGCACAGGGGCAGCAATATCATAGTTGTCTGGCGAGGAAGCAAGCAATGCTAGGAATCAGGTCCACACGCTTAGCGTCTTAGCAGGCAGGTGTTTTACATTTCTCTAATTGGGAAGAACCCCGCATGAACACTTGTTGCGTGGTGCCACAGATTTGTGTATTGTTGATCATCCGGCCTACCCATTTCCTTTTCTCGGGCCCACCTTACTTGGTTCTCTCCTAGCCCACCTTACTTACAGTGAATCAGGACCGTCTCGAACCCGATGACGCAGTACTGGCTGCATATGTTGCAGGTATTCTACCTGCATCCAAGCAGTGTGCCCTAAAGCATTTGCTGGCCCAAGATGAACGGTTACGCCATACTGTTGAAGCAGCATCTCGCCACTTATCCACTCCCCTTACTCACAGCCTCCCTTCCCCACCGCCATCTCCAACGAGTCAGGCCAGTACCACGGCGCTCTTGCGAGTCTCCAGTTACGTCATCGTAGCACTTACGTTTTTCCTTGTTGGACTTGGACTCCGCGGTGGATTCGCTGATGCTACCGCATTCACCGCTGGTATTCCCAAGGAAACTGCGACGTTTAGCTCGGAATCCGGTGAGTTTGCACTTGCGTGGCTTCCCATACAAAACGCTTCATTTTACGAAGTGGTAATCTGGGACGAGGCAGCAAGCCAGTCCTTAGCCCAATTTACAACTAAGCAGCCTCACCTACTGCCCGAGGAGACACTTACCGAACCATTGGCGAGCCAAGTTGAAGTTGGGGCGATGTATACGCTCCGGATCGATGCCTATGATGCATCTGGCAATTTTGTGCACCGTGCTGCGCCGCAACGATTCACATGGCCACCTTCGTAAAATTGCCCGCGCTATTCGTAGTCGTGCTCGAAGTATTCAACGCCCCGCCCATGTCCTGGCTTCGACTTTTGACGTATGCGGTCTGCGAGGCGCTTAGCAAATACTTCAGCCGGGTCATAACCGTAATGGCGAAGCAAGTGGCTCATTGCAATGACTTCGCACAAGACCGTCACATTCTTTCCAGGGGTAATGGGCAACCGTACCTTCGGTAATTCCACCCCGAGAATAGTCCGGGTGTCTTCGACCATACCAAGTCGCGTGTACTCTTCTGAAGCGTCCCACTCTTCCAGTTGCACGACCACCTCGACACGCTTCTGGTAGCGGATCGCTCGTACGCCGAACATGGCTTTCACATCGACCAAGCCTAGGCCGCGAATCTCCATAAAATGCTGAACCAAATCCGTACCTGACCCCATCAATACTTGAGGCCCTTTACGGGTCACAATTATGACGTCATCGGCTACAAGGCGGTGGCCGCGCTCAACAAGGTCGAGGGAAATCTCACTTTTGCCAATGCCTGCACGTCCCACAATGAGTAGCCCGATCCCGTAGACATCGACCAACGAGCCGTGTACGGACTGCTGGAGGGCAAACTGATCATCGAGGAAGTCGCTGAGGCGTGCCATGAGTTGCGTAGATGGCAACTCGGAGCGGTAAATGGGTACCCCAACTTCCGTGGCTTGGGCAATAAGCTCAGAGGCTAAGGTGTTGCTTCCAGCCAAGATGATACAGGGTATCGGGAATTGCAGCAGGTTCGAGAAAGCACGGACTTGGTCTTTTGCCTCCAAGTGCTTCAAGTATTGATTTTCGGTATTACCAAGAATCTGGATGCGCTGATACGTGAACAGGTCGGTGTATCCTGCAAGTGCTAAACCAGGCCGATGCAAATTGGGCTCTGTTACGAGTCGCTCCTCAGCGTCCACCGTGTTAACAGGCTCAACCGGAACATTGGCAACGCGCTGGATGGTCTCTATCAGCGCTTCAACACTGATGGACTCGCGGTGGAATGTCTTGGGTTCGCGATCAGGCATATGACCTCAGGTGCTACGGCACTTCAACGGTATCCAGAATACGCTGGACGATGGTTTCGCTGCTAACCTCTTCAGCCTCAGCTTCATACGTTACGGCAATCCGATGACGCATGACATCCATTGCGATGGAGCGTACGTCTTCCGGCGTCACGTAGGCACGGTGTTGCAAGAAGGCATGAGCACGCGCTGCTAAGTTGAGGTTGATGGTCGCACGTGGCGAGGCACCGTACTCGATAAGCGGTTTCAAGCTTCCTAGTTTAAACTGCCCGGGATTCCGCGAGGCTACAACAAGGTCGACGATGTAGTGCTCGACGCGCTCGTCGATGTAGAGTTCGTTCAGCACTTGCCGAGCCGCCAAGATCTGCTGCGGCTGTATGACTGGGCGTACCTCGTGCGGTTTGCCCGTCCGGGCCATACGACGCATGATTTCAAGTTCTTCATCACGTGTCGGGTAACCAACCTTGATTTTCATCATGAAGCGGTCAACCTGCGCTTCGGGCAATGGGTATGTACCTTCTTGTTCGATGGGGTTCTGCGTAGCCAGTACCAAGAACGGCTGCTCCAAAGGAAAGGTCGTCTCCCCGATGGTCACTTGGCGCTCCTGCATGCTTTCCAAGAGGGCACTTTGCACCTTGGCGGGCGAGCGGTTGATTTCGTCAGCGAGGATGATATTAGCAAAAATTGGGCCTTGCTTAATGAAGAAGCTGCCTTCTTTCTGATTGTAGACCAGCGTGCCCAACAAGTCTGCTGGTAACAAGTCGGGCGTGAACTGGATGCGCTGGAAACGCGTGCCGATGGCTTTAGCGAGCGAACTAACGGTGAGGGTTTTTGCCAAACCGGGGACGCCTTCGAGCAATACGTGGCCATCACCTAGCAGGCCAACTAGCAAACGCTCGATCATGTACCGTTGCCCAACTACAACGCGGCTAATTTCGTTCAACAAGTCGTCTACAAAAGCGCTGGCTTGCGCGATTCGCTCATTGACGAGCGCCAGATCAAATTGGCTCATATGTTTAAAGTACTTGTCGCGGGATCTAGAGGGGCTTCATCGGAGTGGGCCGGGCGCATGATACGATTTGCCACAAGAATCTGCCTGTTCTAGTGTTGCCTAATTGGCATCACCAACGTGGCAGGACAGAAATTAGTACATGGCATGGTT
>CAYYHN010000325.1:0-1110 GCA_964471245.1 uncultured Rhodothermaceae bacterium
ACGTGTATCAGATCCGTTTCGGTGGACAGGTGCAGACGCGGCAGATGCTGTTGGTGAAATGATGGGCTGGTTGGCGGTCCGTCGCTACTCGATGAGCACAACGGGTGCGCCTAGCGAAGCTCCGGTCGCTCGGCGTACCTGCTCATCGTCTCTGGCAGCGACACCAAAGCACTATGCTGCTCTACTCACGAGGAGTCGGCAGGCACGCAAGCAGGAGGCCGCTGGCATAGCCAAACATGACGACGCCAGCGACTACCCTTAGCATCAGCTTACACAGTTTACTCTTAACCTTGCGGCATCACGAACTGCTTGGCTCCTACGGTGGTGCCATTGGACGTGATGCTAAGACGTTGCGCCTTCAAGGGTTCGTATTCAGGCGCGTTGTACCAACCCATGAGCGCAGCCTCATTCTCGAAGCGCAATACGATGTGCGCGTGCTTTGGCGTCCCTTCAAGATGGTTCGCAGCATAGTCGGCTACGAGCACTTCACCCTTGTGGGCCATGAGTGTGGGAATCACACCTTGCACGTAGCGGTTGTACTCGTCTTGGTCGTCGATATCGTAGCTGGCAATGAAGTAAACAGACATGATGGTATCGTATGGAATGAAGGTGATAGAAATATGTGAGCCCCTGCCACTGGGACACGTGCCAAGAACGCCCTACTCTTCATAGCGACATCCGCGGGCAATTTCTCCGGCCGATGATGTTTTTTTTGATGTTCGCCAGATATAGGAAGAATCGAAAGAGTTGAGGGTATGGAACGGGATTGGGCACGACGTGGGAATAGAGGCCCAATGGCCAACAGCCAACGGCCGCGACGCTCAGCAACGAGAGATTCCAATACCGTCAACCCTTTCGAGCGCCGCTATAAAACCTCGGCTTGCCAACAACAGATGGACATAATACCTTGCGATGCGGAGCCATGCGAGGTAGGAATGACAGATGTAACCCAAGCGCTTGCCGATGTGCGTGCCGAGAAATCCGGGGCGTTTGATGCACTATTGGCGGTGGTCTATCACGAACTGCATGCACAAGCGCACCACCATCTGCGGCGCGAGCGCGAGGGGCACACGCTGAACACGACGGGCCTCGTCCACGAGGCCTTCCTGC
>CAYYHN010000325.1:1132-5704 GCA_964471245.1 uncultured Rhodothermaceae bacterium
GGCAGATGGACTGGCACAACCGTGCGCATTTCTTCGCCGCCGCCAGTGTAGCCATGCGGCGCATCCTGACGGATTATGCTCGCGCGAAGTCACGCACCAAGCGCAAAGGCTTGCACGTGACACTCGGCCAAGCCGAACACCTAGGCGATGGCACGTCGCTGGAGGACCTGATCGCGCTCGACGATGCACTGGAACGGCTTGGCGACATCCATCCGCGCTACGTCCGCGTGGTAGAATGCCGCTACTTTGTTGGGCTGACCATCGATGAGACGGCGTTGGCATTATCCGTCGCCCCATCCACGGTTTCATCAGATTGGCGCTTTGCACGCGCATGGTTGCGGCGCGCGCTGCACGGGGGGGAAGCTTGATGAAGACGACCTCGCCCAACATCGCCGATCTCTTCGCCGAAGCCGTTGCACTTCCCCCCAATGAACGAGATGCCTATCTCGACGCCGCCTGCGGTGACGACACCGCCCTTCGCGCCGAACTTGAAGCGCTCCTCGCCGCCGACCAAACCGACGACGACTTCCTCGCCACCCCGTTGGCATCCTTTTCCGCAGAATCCTCCTACGAGGGTCAGCAACTTGGCGTCTATCAGGTCGAAGCACTGCTTGGCCAAGGCGGTATGGGACAGGTGTATCGCGCCACTCGCGCCGATCTCGGCATTGCAGTCGCCATCAAGGTCATTCGCACCGAGCGCGCCACGGCTGGGCGCATGGAGCGCTTTATGCGCGAACGCCGCATTCTCGGTCGCCTCACCCATCCCAATATCGCACGTTTCCTCGATGCTGGCACGACGCCCTCAGGCACACCATTCGTCGTGATGGAATACGTGGAAGGCGTCTCGCTACAGACCTATGTGCAAGAGCACAACCTAAACCTCCGCGACAGACTGACGTTGTTTCTACAAGTCTGTGAGGCGGTCAGCTACGCCCACCAAAACCTTGTCATCCACCGCGACCTTAAGCCTAGCAACATCTGGGTTAGCGCCGATGGCACCGTCAAGCTCCTCGATTTCGGTATCGCCAAACTGCTCGACGACACGGAGGCCACAGACTGGCACACCCTGACCGCCGAGGCCCTGCTGACGCCTGCCTACGCCAGCCCCGAGCAAGTGGAACGCCGCCCCGTAACGACAGCGACGGATGTCTATGCCTTGGGCATTGTTCTCTATGAGATGCTCACAGGCATGCACCCACATCGCACCCATACGACCTCTTCGCCAAAGGATTTATACGACGCAGTGCTGAGCATCCAGCCGGAACGCCCTTCAGCGGTATGGGCACGCACGGCGCATCGCCCCAACGAGGTGTCGCGCACCGAGCAATCGGAACTCGACACGATGGCGCTGAAGGCGCTTCGCAAAGAGCCTGCACGACGCTACACCTCCGTCGATGCGTTTGCGGAAGACGTACGGCGCTTCTTGGCCGGGCAGCCAATTGCGGCACGGCCTGAGTCGTGGTGGTACGTGACCGAGAAGTTCATCGCACGCAATCGGATGGCGGTACTGACAAGCCTCGCCGGAACGATTGCCCTGATTGTCGGGCTGTCGTTGGCGCTGTGGCAAGGTGCTGTAGCAGCCACCGAGCGCGATCGGGCGCAGGAAGCCGCCGCCAAGTCAGACATGGCTGCGACGTTTATGGTCGAATTGTTTCAGGTAGCCGACCCCAGCCGTCCCAACACCATCCGCGCCGACACGCTCCGCCTACCGATGCTGCTGGCCTATGGCGTCGATGCCGCGCACGTGCGTTTTGCCGAGCACCCCGATGTACGCGCCCGCGTGTTCGATAGCATCGGCGAGATGTACCGCTTGGCGGGCGACTACCGTGCCGCCGCAAAGAGCTTTCATGAGGCCGCACGTGCATGGGAGGAAGATACGCCCGGTGAGACCCTAGCCTTTGCGCGCAGCCTCAAGTACGAGGCGTTTATGCTGATGATGATGGGCCACCTCGACGAAGCCGAACCCATGCAACGCGAGGTGTTAGCGATGCGCCGTCGTCTGCTCGGCGATGCATCTTCTCCTGTGGGCTCTATCTTGAAAAACCTTGGCACCACGATGCTGCTCCGAGGCGAATTCGCGGTGGCAGAAACCTACTACGACGAAGCTCTTGAGAACCGGAAGCACTATGGGCATCATACCAGTGGGGGCGTATTTCTAATGGAAGCCTTTATGGGCCGCCTCTACTTTATGCAAAGCCGCTACACCAAGGCCGACAGCATCCTCCAAATATCCCTAGCACGCGCTGGCGATAGCCAAGAAGCGCTCTTGGGCAAGCCCGTGGCCTACCACTGGCTCGGGTGGGTCCGGCGTGCTCAAGGACGCTACGACGAAGCCGAACAGCTCCATCAGCAAGGTCTCGCACTGCGCAGAGAGATGTTCGGTGCACGCCATTTGCGCAGTGCCGAAAGCCTCACCGCCTACGCCGACCTCTTGGTGCATCAGCTGCGACTTGATGAGGCTGAGGTTGTGCTCCAAGAGGCCATCTCCATCTACACCGAGTTGGGCTTGGACATCCTCGATGAAAGCCATCCCCTGACGGAACTCACCCGCGTCTTCCTGTTGCAAGGCCGTCTGGATGAAGCTACCAATACGCTTGAACAAGCACGCGCTATTCGTACACGTTACTTATCCGATGGGCATTGGCAGCGTGCCGAACTCGAAGGTCTCGCGGGCTGGCTGAAGGTGCAGCAAGGCGATACAGAAAGCGGCCGCGCACACTTAGCACAAAGCCACGCTACACTCAGTGCGATACGCGGCGCATCACATCCGAAGACGCTCGAAGTGGAACGCTGGCTGGCTACTGTTGCGCGGCAAACGCCTCAAAGAAACGCTTCACTCGCCGAGCGTTGACGCCAAGATCGCTGTAGCCGACACGGCTGGCACTACGCAGATGCAAAGCACTGCTATCACCGTCGGGCTCGATCACAACGGTCACATCATCTTTGAACACAAAGGCATTAAAAACAGCGTCGTGGCGCAAAATGGGGGCTTTACCTTCGATGGTGGCAGCCCCCATTGCTTCCAACGCATTGTGCGCGGCATTCCAAGCGGCCTTGGGCGACATCGCAACCCTACGCGAGACACGCACACAATTCGGTGAACTAGGGCAAACGGGCAACGGATTTTCTAAGCCGGGATCGGAAGGAAAATCGGCGGGGTTGGTGGTCAGCATACGCGAGAGTACGACGAAGGCGACAAGAAGCAGCACAAAGCCGCCTGCGATCCAAAGCATACGAGGCATACAGGTCGGATGAAGTGGGGACTAGCCCCGAGCACAAGTGCGAACGCACGATGGACGACCTTCCCTCTTGACAGTTCCCCTTGAAGCAAGTTGAAGGCGTAACAATACCGTATCTTGCCGTCTCCTTTCCGTCCCCAACCCCGCACCTATGCTGTACCGAATCGCTGACGGCTTCATCGCCTTGCTCCTCTGGACCTGCGTCTATGTCCAACTCAACGACCCCGATCCGTGGATGTGGATGGTTCTCTATGGCTGCTCAGCCGTCGTCGCCACGGTTGCACTACTGGGGCGCAAGCTACGCCCTATCGTGTGGGTCGGTGTGATGGCCTGCCTCGTCGGCCTCGTACTAACTGCGCCTGGCTTCTTCCGCTACCTCACCCAACATTTTGGCGAGACCCTGCTCCAAGAAATGTCCGCTGACCGGATGTACATCGAAGAAACGCGAGAATTTCTAGGGATGGCCATTGCTGGTGCGGCGATGGCGTGGTACGTGGTGCGCAGCCGTACGACCACGGTAGCTGATTAAGCACTCGGGAACGACGTTTCTTGCGTCACGCGTGCAGCTTGCAGGACGTGGCGCTCCATGTGGCGGATTAGCATCGTCAGCCCTTCGCCCGGCGTGAAGCGCACCAACCGCGTCAGGGGCGAGGCAAACTTGACGGCGTTCATGTTGACCTGATCCGTAGCGATAATCAGCTGGTGGAAGACGGCTCCCTGCTCCAGAACGGCATCGATCACAGAGGGATCAAGACTCGACACGCCGCCTTTGGCCTCCGCTGTAAACGCACCGGGTGCTTTTAGTTTGCGCTTGACTTCTGGTGATACGAAGCCTATGAACAGCTTTGCGAACCAACCCGGCTTAAACGGCAAGTCAGCTCCTGAGGAAGGTGACGCGGCGATCGTTTCGCGGATGCGCGGTAAGTAACCTGCATGGACAATGCGGAGGTGCTCCATGCATTCGAGGACGCTCCAGCGCTTAGGGCCGGGCTGCCAAGCCAATTGGGCTGAATTATAGGAGGCTTGCATGGTGCGCACGTGCTCTAAAGTGAGTTCAAGCTCCTCGGCAAGTGCAGCAAGGTGAGGATGGTTGAGCGTGGTCGTCATAGCAGGGTGGGAAACTAAACGATACGAGTGATAACGCGCTCCAACCTTACGCATTGCTGGCGAGAAAAGATACACCGGTCGTCGCATGCCGTTGGCATCCTGCCGTAGCGGTAGAGCATTCGAGTTTGTATACTTCCTCGGTACGCCTTCTCCTGCCTATACGTGCCTCCTCTTCGCTATTCAGCAGGTATTGCTTTGTTTACCTCTACCCAACGCCTGACAGGCC
>CAYYHN010000326.1:0-5692 GCA_964471245.1 uncultured Rhodothermaceae bacterium
CGAACTGACGGTGGCCGATGGCACCAGCGGACAGACTGCCACGCGGCGGCAGCGGCTCCGCGTTCCAGAAGCCGGGACACTCGGTGCCGGGCGGATCATGTTGCAGGCAGGTTATGCCGACCAAACGCCTGCTCCTGTTGCGGCGTTGCGGCTACGGGGCGGTTTCACGGCACTCGAAGCCGTTTTGACCAGCTTTGCGGCTGAAAAAGATCAGATGGCCGAGGTCCATGTACTGCGGTTCGAGCGTGACACGTCCATCGCTGAGGTACCGTACGGTTTTGGCGGCAACTACGGTTCGCTGGTCTACCACGGCATCCGCTACGACCGCGCCGACACGGTGTTGACGACCACGACAAAGCTAGCCGCAGGCACGACGGCGCATCCAGTCGCGTTGCCTGTACTGGAGTTCGGTGTCTACCGGATTGTCGCACAAACCGACGGCATGGCGCAACCGCAAGTCCGCGACTTTACGGTGCTCAGCCCAACCTTTCCGCGCGTGGAAACCATCGAAGACCTCGCCGACGCCCTGACCTACCTTACACGACGCGACGAAGGCAAAGCTATGACAACCGCCACCTCATCTTGGGAGCAAAAGCGCCTGTTCGATGCATTTTGGGGGGAGCGGATTGAGGATCGCGAACAGGCTGCGCGGACGATTTCGTTGTACTACAGCCGCGTCGAAGAGGCAAATCGGCGGTTTTCGGCGTTCAAGCCCGGCTGGCAGACAGACCGTGGCATGGTCTTCATCGTCATGGGGCCGCCAGCATACATCGAGCGGCGCATCGACAGCGAGACGTGGCACTACGACTACAACAGCCTCGACCCCACGTCGACCTATACATTTGAGTCGTTCGAGATTATCGACTCTGGCGGAGCCTTCCGCAACTACGTCCTCCAGCGTAGCCCTGCCTACCGCGAGCGCTGGCAGCGGCAACTCACCCGCTGGCGCAAAGGGCAGGTGCTCTAGTCGTCCAAGCTCGCTGGAAAACAATGACCCAACGACTCACTATCGTTTCTTGGAATCTGAGAGGTAGGTGTTGCCCTCGCCCTCGCGCTAGTACAAATGAACCTGCTCATCGTACACAATCATTGGTTTGGAGCCATTAACCACATCATTGGCTTTCGCAGCCTCTCCATAGAATATGTTGTACACATATTTCCGGTATCCCGTTGTATCCTCGAAAGCAATACGGGCGTTACCAATGATCTGAAGCCAACGGTTTTTTGACAGCGTAGCAATAGACTTAGCCTTGCTATACGACGGTCTCATGAGAGTGCCCCAGAATTTTACCTCAAGCGTTTCTGAACATGCTTCCAATTCCAATCTCAGTTTTCTCAACTGGTCAGAATCGATTCCCTTCGATTCTGATATGCGTGGTTCTATAAAACGCTGTCTCTCTGAATACAGCACTTGCTGCAACGAAATATTGTTTACCGTAGGAACGACCAGCGGGAGCGTATCTGGTACAGAATTGCGCAACGTGGCTCCGGGGTTACCCCGTGACCTTTTGGTCCATTCAGTCTGGATGAGTTGTATGATGATATCCATCATCTAGGCAGCTAACCTGTGAGGTGGGCGTATTTTAAACGATGTGGATGTCCTTATCCATACGCTCACATTAACTGCAAGGAAAGCAACTTGAATGATCGAAACAGCTAGTCGTCCGAGCTAGTGGAAGAGGTGCTTTTCGTTTCGGTTTTGCTCTCGGAGCTGCTGTTGCTGCTGCTTTCTGAAGACGACGTGCTGCTTTTGCCTTTGCTGTCGCCCTTCTTGCCGTTATCCTTGCGCGCGTAGTCGGTCAGGTAGAAGCCGTCGCCTTTGAAGATGAGCCCGGCATTGCCACTGATGACGCGTGTGACGGCTTGGCCCGTCGTTGGGCAGGTGGTCAACTTATCTGCGGTGATGCGCTGTTTGATTTCGAAGGTGGTGCCGTCTTCGCGGCGGTACACGTACGTCGGCATGAGAACTCGTTTCGGCTAAAATGTCGTGTGGGCGCACAAGAATGGTGCAAAGGGCCTGCCAACGCGGCAGAGGCGTGTTTTGTTTTGGAATGAGCGAAGAGTGTGCCAGTCTACACGTAAACTGTGCAAAGCAGCCATCTCGTCGTGCTGGGCGTGCTGTTCGTGACGGAAAGCGTGGTTTCAGATGGCAACACCTTGACGCCTTCGCCATGAAGCCCGTTCTTGCGCCGATTTTACCACCGCTTTTGCTTCTACGCTCATGCGTTTCTGTCTCGCTGGTCTCGTTTTCTTGCTGTTGGTAGCGTCGTCAGCTGGCGCACAGGATCGCCCCACAGTCGAAGCCTACCGCCTCGCCGATACCGACGCCATCAACCTTGATGGTCGCATCGACGAGCCTTTCTGGCAACAGGCACAGTTGGCAGGCGAGTTCATCCAACAAGCGCCCGTCGAAGGCGGGACGCCGTCGGAGCCGACGGAACTGCGGATTGCATACGACGCCCAGAACTTCTACATCGGCGCGATTTTCTACGACAGCGAACCCGACGGTATCCTTGGGTATCAGAAAGCCCGCGATGCCTTCCTCTCGACGGACGACCGCTTCATGTGGATCATTGACACGTTTCAGGACGGGCGCACGGCGTATTTCTTCGAGACGAACCCCGCCGGACTTATGGCGGACGCGCTGCTTTCGAACGGTGGCAACAGCAACAGCCGCTCGTGGGATGGCATCTGGGAAGCCCGCGTTGCCCGTGGCGCATACGGCTGGTCGGCAGAGATTCGCATCCCGTTCAGCACACTCAATTTCGACCCCGACCGCGATACGTGGGGCATCAACTTCCAGCGGACGATCCGCCGTAAGAACGAGGAGATGCTCTGGAGTGGTTTCCGTCGGGATGAAGGGCTGCGGCGGCCGGTCCATGCCGGGCAAGTGACGGGGCTCCGCGGGATGAGCCAAGGCATCGGTCTCGAAGTGAAGCCCTACAGCGTGGGCTCGTGGCGTAACCAGCCGGAAGATGCTGACCCGACGGAGTTCAATGGCGACATCGGCCTCGACGTGCAATACAGCGTGACGACCAACCTACGCGCAGCGCTCACCATCAACACCGATTTCGCCGAGGTCGAAGCCGACCAGCGCCGCGTCAACCTGACGCGCTTCCCGCTGTTCTTTCCCGCACGCCGCGACTTCTTTCTCGAAGGCTCCAGTGTGTTTAGCTTCTCGCCGCGCAATGGAGTTACGCCTTATTTTAGCCGCCGCATCGGTCTGGAAGGCGGGCAGCCGATTCCTATTCGTTATGGCACACGCCTCGCCGGGCAAGCGGCTGGACTCGACCTCGCCGTGCTGCACGTGCGGACAGGCGAGACCGCCGATGTCGCTGCCGAGAATTTCACCGTCGGCCGCTTCAAGCGCAACTTCGGTGCCCAATCAGCCATCGGCGCGGTCTTTACGCGGCGCGCACCCAACAGCCTCGACGGTGCCCCCGCTGGACCGGATCAGTACACCCTCGGCACCGACCTCGACCTGTTCACCCTCAAGTTTCGCGGCGACAAAGACTTGCAGTTGCAGGCCTTCTTCGTGTGGCACAATCAGACGGCTAATGATGATGATTCGGCCTTTTGGGATCGCACGACGCGTGGCGTGCGCCTGACCTACCCAAACATTCCGTGGGCGATGCATGTCTCGTACCGCGAGTTTGGCGACGACTTCAACCCGCAGGTTGGCTTCAACCGCCGCAACGGCTTTCGGCGTGTCCAACCTTCCATCTCGTACAATCCGCGCCTCCCCCAGAGCGCATGGATCCGCGAACTCGACTTCGAGATTGCGTTTCAGCACCTGATGGACCTCGACTTCAACAAACTAACGCAGACACTGGATGTCACGCCGCTCAGCATCGTCTTCGAAAGCGGCGACCGCGTTGGTCTTGAAGCCGGGTATAGCTTTGAGCGGTTGGACGATGCCTTCAATATCATCGACGACATTATCATCGATGCTGGCGACTACACCGTGGGTAGTGTCACGGTGGACGGCCGGACTGCGAGCCGCCGCCCGGTGTCGGTAGGCGGCGAGGTGTCGTATGGTGGCTTTTGGTCAGGGAACCGCACCGTAGCCGAACTCGGACTGGGGCTCCGCCCGCGCCCGGGTATCAGCATCGAACCCTCATGGGAGCACAACCGCGTCGACCTGCCGGGCGGCAACTTTACGACCAACGTCTTCGAACTCGAAAGCGGCTGGCAGTTCAACCCATGGATCGCGCTGACGGCCATCGTGCAGTACGACGACGTAAGCGAACTGCTCAGCTTGTTCAGCCGCTTCCGCTGGATCGTCGAGCCCGGCAACGACGTGTTTTTCATCTTCACGCACAACTGGCAAAACGCCATCGCCGCCGACCTCTCGCCACAACGCGACCGCCTCGTTCCGCTCTCGCGCGGCGCGGCGTTTAAGGTGAACTATACGCGGCGGTTCTAGGGCGTAGCCACCTGTTCCAAAAGTGGGTCGAGCTGGCGCGCGCGGTTGGCTAGGTCGGCCGCAAGGATCTTGCGTCGGTCTAGATAGAGCAGGTAGCGACGCGCGTATTGTTGCTGCTCACGCTGTACGTGGGCATAACTTGGGTCGGATGGTGGGGGCAACGGCATATAGCGCTCGCTGAGTTCGACCAGCTTTTCTTCGACATACATGAGCCGCTGGATGCGACTGAGGTATTCAATGAGCGGCACGTATACGTCGATGTTGAAAAGGTCGTAGCTCGCGTTGGTTAGGATATACCGAATCGCCTCGATGGGATACTGCGGTGCTAAGAAGATGGTCTCGCCATAATCTGGAATCGTTCCGCTTGCCAGTTCCTCACGAAAGGTCGCATTGGCATTTTCATGATACTCGGCCATGCCAGCAAACAACTCCCCATATTGCCGTACGCCAAGTTGTATCAGTGTCAGTACGCGGGTACGATCGGCCGCTTCCTGTTTTTCAGCTTGGAAATTCGATAGCAGGAAGGCGAGGTAGACGCCTAGAAATACAATGACCAGTTCGGCGAGGAGAGCGGGGCCACTGAGCGCGCGTAATCGTTGGCCGAACTTGCGTAGGGAGTAGGACATGGTACCGGAAAAATCATAAGAGATCGCCGAAGGTACGCAATCGTATGCGCTCTGCTGCACCCAAGGGCCTCAAAAAAATCACATGCTCGGTGGAATGAATCGCATGTAGGCAAGATCAAAGGGGCAAAACATTACATACACCTCAGCACGGTAACCCCACCATGGCACACGCGCTTCCACGTATTTGGGCTGTTTTAGCCTGTTTCTGCTTCGCGACGATGGCGTTCGCGCAAGACACCGCATCTACACTCAACATCTCCGGCGTTGTGCGCGAGGCGGCAACGGGTGAGTCGATGATCGGCGTCAATGTGCGCATCAATCCACTGGCCGATACGACGCAGGTGTTTGGCGGAGTAACGAACAGCCGCGGCTTTTTCCGCATTCCCGCGCCGCGCCAAGGCAATTACCGCGTGCGCATCTCATTTGTCGGATATCAGACCATTGACCAAGAGATTGAAGTTGATGCACGTGGGTACAGCTTCGGCATTCTTGAACTGCAAGAGGATGTCGTTTTTCTAGATCGCGTGGTGGTCGAGGGTGTGCAGGAGCGCGTCGAGCAGCGCGGTGATACGACGGTCTACAATGCGGATGCCTTCAAGGTGAATCCTGACGCGACAACGGAGGATCTGCTGCGCAAGAT
>CAYYHN010000327.1:0-5687 GCA_964471245.1 uncultured Rhodothermaceae bacterium
GGCGTCGAGACGGCCGGAGCGCTCTTGGAGTTGTTCCAGAACGTCCTCGTCAAGGACTTTCCTCACCTCCCGATGTATCGGGCTAAGGTGATGCTGCTGGAGCGCGCCGATGGCGTGTTAGGCTCGTTCGATGGACGGCTCCAGAAGTACGGCCTCCAAACCCTGCGCCGCCGGGGCGTAGAGGTGTGGTTGGGCGCGTCGGTGGTCGAGGTGACGCCCGACGCCGTGCTGCTGAAAGATGGCACGCGTATTCCCACCCGCACGTTGGTTTGGGCTGCAGGCATCCAAGCGGTGCCTTTGGCCGAACGCCTCGGGTTGCCGCAAGGCCGCAGTGGGCGGCTGCATGTGGAAGACGACCTCAGCGTTCCCGGTTTGGTCAACGTGTTTGCCATTGGCGACATCGCCGCCAGTGAAGGTGCAGACGGGCAACTCGACCCGCAGGTGGCCCCGCTGGCCATCCAAGGCGCGCAACACGTCGCCCAAGCCATCCGCAACGACCTGCGTGGGGCGGAGCGCCCGGTCTTCCGCTACCGCGACAAAGGAACGATGGCAACCATTGGCCGCAACGCCGCCGTCACCGAAATCCCGAAGCCTCACCTCAAAACGACGGGCTTCTTCGCGTGGGTGCTGTGGCTTGCGCTGCACCTCGTCATGCTTATCGGCTTCCGCAACCGCCTGCAAGTGCTGACGAACTGGACGTGGAACTACTTTACATACGACCGCAGCGCGCGGCTCATCTTGGAGCGTCCTACTCTGCACATAGGAGCAGAAAATCAGGCTGATGAGAACTTGGTATAGGTTAGTTTGATGGAGTCAAAAGCGATTTCAATGTCTTCTATTTCCATTGCGGCTTTGTTGGCTATACTGAACTCGTTTCCAGCAGTTTTGGCCCCAATGGCATTGAGTAGCGTTTTACTTGAACCGTCTCTGGTTGGTGTATTTATATCCGTCGGTATACTGATAGGCCTCTATCTACTAGCTGGCTATTGGCGTCTGGGGTTTCAGCGAACTTTCTTTACCGATCTCAGGACACACTGGACGTTGTCTCTGCTTGCAAATGGTGTAATGGTAGCAGTGTATCTGGTGTTTAATCTCATGAATCTGCTTATTTGGCCAAGTATCGTGTTTTGGGCAAGTGGTTTTGGGCTTTATTTTGAAAGTATTGGAGCAGGTCGCAAGGTTCCTGCGAATGAGGAGGGGACATTATGAGCGGCACGACTTAACCTAAGATGAGGAAAGTACATCGGCTTGTTAAGGATGGGCTGTGAAAGACATTCCGGTGAGTAGAGTTTCTGGCAAGAATCTTTTGTTTGCAGGTCAACTTGTCAACGAATGTCATTTGTATTCGATTTTTTGGCATGGATCGAATACATTCCGGCTCCCTACCCACTTTCCCGTCGCCTCGTGCTTTGAAGTATGGCTGTCTTTACCCTTTCCGTCAACGGGCAGCAGCATCAGGTTGATGTTGCCCCCGATACGCCTATCCTTTGGGTCCTCCGCGACCACCTCGATCTTGTCGGCACCAAGTTTGGGTGCGGCATTGCGCAATGCGGGGCTTGCACGATCCACGTCAACGGCCAAGCCATCCGCTCGTGTTCATTGCCTAGCTCTGGCATTGGCGAGGGGGCTATTACCACCATCGAAGGCCTCTCGGACGACGGCGCTCATCCACTCCAAAAAGCGTGGCTGGAGCACGACGTGCCACAATGTGGCTACTGCCAAGCGGGGCAGATCATGAATGCTGCGGCTTTTCTGGAGCAGAACGCCAACCCCACCGACGCTGAAATCGAAGAGGCCATGCGCGGCAACATCTGTCGTTGTGGCACCTATCTCCGCATCCGCGCCGCCATCAAAACCGCTGCTGCTCAGATGTAGCGGGCTGGTGCGCTCGTCGATAGTAGATCGTGCGCTCGTGGATGGCAGATCGTGCAGAGTGGATAGCGTAGAATGCTGTTCTGAGCAGTGTACGACCTCAACACGAAAAGCGAGGCCACGCCGAGCGTACGAATCACGAAAGCCGCAAGGCGGCGTACGAACAACGAATATCAAGTACCGATTATGGCTACGACCAAGACAACCGTGACCCGCCGCTCCTTCCTCAAAGTCTCGGCGCTGGCAGGCGGCGGGATGATGTTGGGCTTCAACTGGCTCGCGGGCTGTGCGCCGAGCACACCTGCACCCAAAGGCATGCCGGCCAACTGGACCGACATCAACGCCTTCCTGAAAGTTGGCGAGAACGGGCTCGTGACCATCCTCTCGCCCAACCCCGAGATCGGCCAGAACGTGAAGACATCGATGCCGATGCTCGTCGCCGAAGAACTCGATGTGGCGTGGCGCGATGTGGTCGTGGAGCAAGCCCCGCTCGATACCGGCAAATACCGGCGGCAACTCGCAGGCGGTAGCCAGTCAATCCGGCAAGGCTGGCAGAGCCTCCGCACAGCGGGCGCGACCGCGCGGCGCATGCTTGTGGACGCGGCAGCACAGGAGATGGGTGTGCCCGCCAGTGAACTCACCACGAGCGAAGGCATCATCACCCACGCTGCCAGCGGTCAGCAGCGCGGCTATGGTGACGTGGCTACGTTGGCCGCGACGTTGCCCGTGCCCGAAGACGTAGCACTCAAGAACCCCGCCGACTTCACGATCATCGGTACGTCGCGCAAGAACGTGGATGCCAAGAAGATCGTGCGCGGCGAACCGTTGTTTGGGATCGACTTCAAACGCGACGGGATGCTGATCGCGGGTATTGTGCATCCGCCTGCGTTTGGGATGACCCTGCAATCCGTCAACGCCGACGCCGTGCGCAGCATGCCGGGCATCGTCGATGTGGTGATAATCAATGCACGGCCGGACGGCTTTGAGCCGCAGTGGTCGGATGTGAATGCATTCCCTGAGTTGGTCGCCATCGTTGGGCGGACGACGTGGGAGGTGCTGTCGGCGAAGCGGGCGCTCTCGGCCGAATGGGCACGGGCTTCGGCGCTCGAAAGCACCCGCGACTACACGGAAGGCATGGCGAATTTGCTGGCTTCCGGCGAGGCACGCGAGGCGCGGCGTGACGGCAATCCTGAAGCCGCGTTCCGGCAAGCCGCACAGGTCATCGAGCGGACGTACAGCGCGCCATTCCTTGCGCACAACACGCTGGAGCCGATGAACTTCTTCGCTGATGTTCGCGCCGACCGCGCCGAACTCATTGGCCCGATCCAGACGCCGGAATTCCTGCGTAGCTCCCTCGCGCCCCTGCTCGGCCTGCCCGAGGACGCCATCTCCGTCGACATGACGCGGATGGGCGGCGGCTTCGGGCGACGGCTCTACGGCAACTTCGGCGTGGAGGCCGCGCTGATCTCAAAGGCCGTCGGTGCGCCCGTCAAGCTCGTCTACACTCGCGAGGACGACATGACGCAGGGCACCTACCGCCCGGCGTATCGCGTGATGTACCGCGCCGGACTTGACGCCGATGGCAACCTCATCGCCTTCCACGTGCGCGGCACCGGCGTCCACGGCAGCCCCGTCTTTGCCAACCGCTTCCCCGCCGGAGCCGTCGACAACTACCTCGCCGAGAACCTGACACTGGAGTCGAATATCTCAACCGGCGCATGGCGCGCGCCACGTTCCAACTTCATCGCAGGGGCTGAGCAGTCGTTCCTCGACGAAGTCGCTGAGGCAGCGGGCAAAGATCCCATTGCGTTTCGCCTCGAACTGTTCGAACGAGCGCAGGCCAACCCCGTCGGCGAGCGCAACGACTACGACGCGGCGCGCTACGCGGGCGTCCTCGAACTGGTCCGCGATGAGGCCAACTGGGCTACGGACCAACCGGATGTCTACCGGGGCGTTTCGGCCTACTACTGCCACAACTCGTACGTCGCCCAAGTGCTCGATATCGCCATCGAAAACGATGCGCCCCGCGTCGAGAAGGTCTGGTGCGCCGTCGATTGCGGCATTGTCGTCAACCCTGATGCAGCGCGCAACCAGGTCGAAGGCGGCATCGTCGACGGCATTGGGCACGCCATGTATAGCGCGATGACATTCACCGAAGGCCAGCCGGATCAGAGCAACTTCCACACGTACCGCCTCATCCGCAATCCTGAAGCGCCCAAGGAGATTGCCACGTTCTTCGTCGACAACGGCATCGACCCGACAGGCCTCGGGGAGCCCTCGCTGCCACCTGTCTCCGCCGCCCTCGCCAACGCCCTGTACCAAGCCACCGGCACCCGCCTCTACGACCAACCCTTCATCAGCAACCCAGCCGCCTTCGAGATCCAAGGCACGACGGGGTGAGTGAGTGTGGGAGCTTGGGAGAAAGGGTGTTTTGGAGAAAGGGTGTGGTTGCTTTTCGGAGGGCAGCGGCGCCTATCATTCACGTCATGCCCGCGAAGGCGGGTATCTAGGGCAGAGGCGTGTGCAATGGAGATTGCCTACCCGCTAGCACGGCCTTTCGGACAACAGCTTGCACATTTGTCACTGTGTAAAGAGTACTCTGTATGATTTGGTAGATTCAGTGTTATGGATTTGGAGCCAATTGAAGATGCAGCCGAATACTTTCGCGCGCAAGGGTTTTACGTAGAGTACCCCAGTAGGCAAGGAGCCTTAATCGTTGCTGCTCAACCGACGCAAGGTCACCCTATTACAGTCTACCAACGTAGTGTTCAGATCTGGCATGAGGGCGAAAGTCAATGGCGTATCTCTGCACAATGTATTAAAGTGATTGAATCTATGACGCTTGAGCAGTTAAAAGTATATGTTCGCACCCTGATGCGCAGCACGGATCAGCAATGGGATGCGGAACTTGACCGAAGACGAGCCTTTATGAATTAAGCGTATCTCGCATGGACAGGATTACCTACAGAAGTGACGATGAACGTCGCGAGCACTGTCTCTCAAAAGGGATTGACCCAAAGCAGCATTGCTGCCTTGATATGGCTTGGTTCATTGCTAATCCTGTTGAGTGGCCTTCTCAAGGAGTTAATCCGGTTATGGCTTGGATCCCGTTTCATGATGAGTACAAGATTAGCATCCCCAGAGGTGGCCATGTCTCGATTCCTGTGCGCTGGTGTCCATGGTGTGGGAGCAAGTTGCCAAAGTCTAAGAGGGGTCTATGGTACAAGGCTTTGTATGAAATGGGCTTTGAGGATCCGGGTAATGATCAAATCCCTGAGGAGTTTAATTCAGATCAATGGTGGCGAAGTCGCCAGATTAACGAAGGCGTATAACTCATATGTCGTCACGAATGAAAAATGAGACGGTATTGTCTTCCGGAGTTGTTCCGTCTGCGTTGCTCACCGGATACAGCACGTGATGTTTTCATCGCCAACCTCTATGGTGGCGCGTTATCCTAGTGACCGAAGAGAGGAAAGATCTGTATATGGAAAATCGCTGAAGTGAAATGAGAGACGTTAGCATGTTAGCCAGATCCTTCGACTACGCTCAGGATGACACGGAAGAAACGTTCCCAATAAATCCAATGCATCGGTTTTACATGCGTTCTATGAATCACAAGTCTCTACTTGTCACTGGACTGTTAGTCGCCACGCTGATGATCGGGTGCACCTCGACGCCCGATGATCCGCATGGTATTCGCGAAGACGGCTTTGCGGTCGAGGCGTTTGCGACGTGGCAGCATTATTTGGGTGATCCGGGGCGGAGCCATTATGCGGTGCTCGACCAGATCGACACGACCAATGTGGGGCAGTTGG
>CAYYHN010000328.1:0-4453 GCA_964471245.1 uncultured Rhodothermaceae bacterium
CTTGCAACACTGGCAAGGCACTCACCTTGTTTGCGCGCATAAGGTTGATGGCTTGCCGCGTTGACGTCTCGGGGGTAACCGATACCGGGTTGCGTACCATGATCTCACTGACAGCCATGAACGCATCCTTACGCATGTTTTGCTCCGCCATATAGCGCAGCAAATTTCGATGGGTGACGATCCCAACGAGTTGGTGCTCATTGTCTTCGACGATCACGTGGCGGATACGCCGCCAATCCATTAGGCTGGCGACAAACTCGACCAGCTCTTCCTCATGCACGGTGAAGATCTCCGTGGTCATGTAATGCTCGACGCGCGTCCCCAACATCTGCCGGCTTCCTGGCTTGTCGATGAGTTTAGCGAGCGGCCACGTATGCACAGGTTCACCAGAGAGCTGGTTTTCTTTCGTGCAGAGCACCAACGCATCCAACCGCTCAGCCCGATTGCTGGGCTGGCGCTTCATGGCTGCGATCGAGTCGAGCATCCATTGCGCCCCATTCTGTTGGGATTCGACGCGTGCTTCGATAACGCCGAGGTATTTTTTGATGTCGGCCTCGTTGATACCAGCGCGATTTAGGCCTGCTTCAGCAATGCCCAGCAGTTCTTCCGAAATGAGGCGATGTACGGGGACATGACGCCCATCGAACCAACGAATCTGTGTAGCCAAGCCATTCCGTGCACACGCAATGAAGTTAGACTTCGCCTCATCGAAGTCCATACGCTCAGGGATGCTGTCGTATTTTTCCGCCATGCCATGTACCAAGCCAAACCAAAATGCCGCATTTGCAACTTCGTCGATGACCGTTGGTCCAGAGGGCAAAACGCGGTTTTCGATGCGCAGGTGTGGCTTGCCATTGCCTGAGATGCCATAACACGCACGATTCCAACGATAGACACTCCCGTTGTGCAGTTGAAGTGCCCGCAACTTGGGAGTACGACCTGCCGCGAGTTCATCGAATGGATTTTCGCTTTCCGTGGTCATAATCACCCTAAAGCGTGCGATATCCTCTCGATAGATTTCTAACAGCGAATCGTGCACCCAATCCGTCCCGAAGTGCACGCGTGGGCTCATGTCGCGCAGGTACAGGTTACTACTACGCGTATCAACCGCTTGCTGGAACAACGCAATCCGCGTCTCATGCCAGAGCCGCTTGCCAAATAACACAGGGGAATTCGCAGCGACTGCCACACAAGGCCCTGCGACGAGTTGGGAGATGTTGTAGTAATGGACGAACTGATCGGGCGACACTTGGAAGTGCGTTTGGAAGCTCGTATTGCACCCTTCCACCATGATGTTATCATGCCAGAAGAAAAGTTCATCGATCCCCCTGATTTGGTACTGTGACGGGCCGCCCTTCAACCCCATAATGGCGTCATTTAGGGCAAAATAACGGGGCATGGGGGCCATGTTATCTAAGCCCAAATCGGACAAATGAATCGTAGGCAGGATGCCCGTCATCACCAAGTCCGCGCCGACTTGCTGGACTAGATCTCGCGTGTACGTCAGCAAGCCATCGATCTGAGCGTGCAATTTCGAGAAGCAGTCCCCAGTAAATTCGTAGGGATCAAGGTTGAGTTCGAGGTTGAAGCGAGTTAGCTCCGTGACCAGCTTCTCTTCCGTATTGTGCTCCAATACTTCTTCGGCAAGCGAAGCAGGTTGGCACCGTTTATCGATCAGAAAAAGCTCTTGCTCAGCCCCAATCCGATGTATGTCGGATTCGAACATCCCCTCTTGTAGCATATAATCCAAGGCGCGTGCATCTTGGATAATCTGATGCGTAAAACGACGCATCGCGGCTGCATCCTGTTTGAGGTGAATGTCTTGCGTGCCCATAGTTGACCTAAGAAATCAGTAGTGGTGCATTGAACGGCGTACCCGCAAGACTACGCCTAGAGGGGCAAAGAATCAATGATCTCAAAGAAACACCGATTGGCTGTTTCACGTTTTTTACCAATACGTGCTTTTTTTGCGATTCCATGAAGCGGTGTGTCACTTTGTATCAACGTTCTACCCAACTGCTGCTTGTACTCCTTCTCTTTTCAGGGGCACGTCAATCCCTCAAAGGCCAAGACAACCTAGCCGAACGTGCGCAGTTGGCCGCCGAACGTGCCCTTGTCCGTGGGATGACAGCGGCTTATTTGGATGATCATACCGTAGCACTCCAATTCTTCAGGGAAGCGCTCGGTGCATTTCCATCCAATGCGGCCCTGTTGTCTGCTATGGCAACATCGCATGGCGCGTTAGAGGATCCAGAAACGGCCATTTTCTACGCCTCTCAAGCAGTAAACCAAGCCCCCAACGAACGCGAATACCTGCTTCAACTCGCACTTTTGTATGAGCAAGCCAACCAACTGCCGGAAGCTATCGAAGCATACGAACGCATGCTGTCGACCTTCGGCTATGATGAAGGCGCACTAGAGGCGCTATCCGAGCTGCATTACCAAAATGCGGCCCCCGAAGCAGCGTTGGCCTCGTTGAACCGCCTCCTTCAGGTTGCACCACGCGATCCTGTACTACTGCAAGCCGCCTTGCTCGTACAAACGGATCTTGCTCAGTGGGATGCCGTCGCAACGACGCTGCAAGCCCTCATCGAACAGCAACCGCGTAATGTCACATGGCACGTCCAGCTCAGCCGAGCCTATGCAGCCCAAGGCTTACCTGAGGAAGCAAGAGGCACGTGGGAGCATGTGCTGACATTGGCCCCCAATCATCCAGAGGCCCGCCAAGCGCTCCAAGGTGCAACACAGCCCTCCATTGTACCAGAGCTTGAATCCGGCGCATCGCTGGAACGTGCACTGGCGTTGGCTACTTCAGACGATCTCAATGACGTAGATGAAGCCGTCTCACTATTCGAACAACTCGCAGCAATTAATCCTAACGATGCCGCGGTGCAGCTATCTCTAGCGCAAACGCTACATAAAGCACACCGATATGCTGAGGCTGCGGTAGTATTCGGCGCTTTACCTCTTGATCAATTTCCTGAAGCAAGTACTTGGGCATGCCGAGCAGCGCTTTCAGCACACGACCTGGCATTAGCGCAATCCTTTGCGACGACCGATCAGGTTGGAGATTTAGCCTGTCAAGGTGAAGTGTATGTGGCGCAAAACAACTGGGACGACGCTTCGGCCGTGTATTCACGCGCCGCAGAGCAAGCGTCTAATCTGTCTGAACAACAGATTGAGTTGACCGCTTGGCACCTTTTTGCACAAGCGATGCGTGGCGAACGTGAGGCGGCTTCTGCACTAAAGTCGATGCAAAGTGAAGCAAGCCCTCATACGCTTTACCTTGCTGCCTTAATGGATTGGTTGCTCGATGGGGCTAGTGATCCTATCATTGCACTTGAATCTCAGCTCTCCGCATTGACGCCCTACGCGGGTCGTCTAGCGTTTTTAGCCGCACGTGCACGCTTAACTGATGGCGATATTGATCGTGCGATTTCAGCCCTCGAATTAGGATCGGGTTTTTCGGATGCCCCCCTCGACTTATTTTTACTCTACGGCGACTTGCTCGATCGACTCGGTGAATCGGACGCTGCGCTTGCTTCGTGGACGGATGGGCTCCGTAGAAACCCTGCGTACCGCCCCCTGCTCCAACGCATGAATCGCACCCCTTAATACCGAATTCAGCCCTGTCATTACCTCAACGCCTATCCTATTTCAGAAGAAACAATTTCTTTCTATGGTTAATGTCCCGACTGGACGCCTGCTGCTCATAATCATCTTTAGCTTGGTGATATTTGGCTGTTCTGGCCCGAAGACAACAAGCACGAGTGATTTGCCACTCCCGGAACGCTTTCCGGTCCATACGTTAAGCGAGATCATTGGCAGCTTACCCATGCTGCCAGACTCGATTGCAGCGTACCAAGCGTCTACAAGCATTGCGATCAAGTCGCCTGAGCAAAACAATTCGTTTAACGCAAATGTGAACCATCGGCGCAATGACTCCTTGTTTCTAAGCATCAAGGTGACGCTTGGAATCGAAGCAGCTCGCTCGCTGGTTACCCCCGATAGTTTCTTCGTATACGATCGGCTGCGCAAACAACTTATTACGGGATCGATTGAAGAAGCAGGCGATGTCATCCCTGCCCCTTTTGTAGATGGCAACCAAGTTTTTGCAGAACTCCTTGGTTCAATCCAACTCGATGCACAAACTGATTGGCGTGTGGGCGCAGACGATAGCAAGTATTACCTCACTAATCCCGGCCGCACGCAGATGTATGTTGTGGACCCGCGTATCTGGCGGGTGGTTCAATACATCGAGCGGGATCGATCTGGCACAGTGGTTGAAGAACGGTTCTACGAAGGATTTGAGACGATGAATGGCGTGTTCATGCCCCGCCGTATCATCTTTGAACGACCGCTCGAGGAAGTCTCCGCATCCGTGTACTATCGTTCCATCGCGTTTAACCCATTACGCCTCGACTTTAACATCGGGGTGAGCCCGACGGTTAAG
>CAYYHN010000328.1:4468-5685 GCA_964471245.1 uncultured Rhodothermaceae bacterium
ACGTTATAGCCGCTATTCCCCCATGTGCTTGCCCTCAGCTTCTAGCCAAACCCTGATTGCATTGTGTCTATTGCTCTTCGCGGCTTTGTCCGTGCAAGCCCAATCCAACGCGCAGGAAGGCACGCGGTTGAATTCGCTGGAGGCACAAATTGCACAGGATGAGGCACTTCTTGCACAGACGATCGAAGCCGAAGAGGTCTCGGAGGCGCAGTTGGATGCACTCGACCGACAGATTGCCATGCGCGAGGCCTTGGTTCAGGAATACAAAAGTGCGCTGCTAGGCTTGCAGCTTCAACGTGATTCGCTCAGGGTTTCTCTCAATGCACTCGAAGGCGAGTTGGGCGCACTAAAGCGGGAATACGAAGCACGTGCGACGCATGTCTATATGCATGGACGCATGCACGACTTGGCCTTGATCCTTGCGGCCTCTTCCATCAACCAGATGCTTGTCCGCATTCGCTACCTCCAGCGGTTCGCACAAGAACGGCGGCGGAAACTAGCTACGATTGAACAGGCCAGCGAACGCGTCTTCCAACAACGCGACGCACTTCAAGCGGCGGCGGAAGAAACCGAAGTGCTACTTGCGGCTGCCGAAGCGGAGGAAGAAGTACTTCAAACGCAACTGTCGGAACGCGCCCAACTCGTGCAACGCCTTAGACGCCAACGCTCTTCGCTTGAGTCTACAATCGCTGAAAACAAGTCACTACGCGATGAATTGAGAGCCTTGATTTCCCGTGCCTCCTCTTCTGGTAGCTCCACGCGTACACGTTCAGAACCCACGAATATGTCTGGTTCGTTTAGTCAGAACAAAGGGCAATTGCCGTGGCCGTCCGAAGGTGTTGTTCTCGAACCGTTTGGTGAAGTGGTGAATCCGCTGCATGGCACTGTTACAAATAATCCAGGCATTCTGCTAGCAACGGCTGCGCAAGCCGAAGTCAAAGCCGTATTTAGCGGTCAAGTTCTTTCTATCGAGTACATGCCCGAATTTGGGACCTTTTTAGTCGTTGAACACAACAATGGTTATCAGACGGTCTATGGTAATCTCTCCATGACCAACGTAACTGAAGGTGACTATGTGCAAGCAGGGGAAATTATAGGCCGCTCTGGTACCGACTATGAGCCGCGCGGGCGTGCGGTATTTTTTGGTGTCTTTGGCGAAAACGGCGAACAAAACCCTGAATCCTGGCTCGCTAGTCGTTGAGAGACTGTTTGGCAAC
>CAYYHN010000329.1:0-5676 GCA_964471245.1 uncultured Rhodothermaceae bacterium
GGATTGCCGGTGAGCATGAAGTTCGTTGGGATGTCCGAAAAATTCCGAGCATCACCTCCGTACGTAAAGCGCTGCCCGTCGCGCCAGCGACTGCGCATATAATTGTAGTATTCCTGCGCCACCCTCGGAGCGCAGGTGCTGCTGCATCCACCGGTGTTATAGGTCACGAAGTTAGTCATCTGCAAGCGCTCACTGGACTCATCGATCGTGCCATCCTTGTCATTGTCAAGCCCGTCTGCGACGGCGAAGGGACCTTCGAGGAAAGCCACGCCTAAAGCTGGCGGTGCCGCACCGTATCCTTCGCTTGTCTCGTCATCGTTGTCCCCATTGTAGACGTACCCGATACCTTTGGTGCTGTCCGACCCGATGTAGTCATCACGGAAGTACCCAAGGTCTGGATCTACAAAGAGGCTGACATAGGCGTCACGTAGCGGCTCGGTGCCCTTGTAGATCAGCTTGTAGCGATAGAAGGTGGTGTAATCTAGGTCACCGTCGCCTGGACCGGCAAAAGCCGCTGCGTGCACTTCTAGACCTATCGGCTCGCTTCCGGTCGCATTATGTGTGTTGCCTCGGTCGTTCATTACCCACCACAGCATCGACGACCCAACCAGTTCTGGCCGGTCGCCGCCCGCAAGGTTGTAGTTGTCTGGGTTGCCATCGCCATCGACCACGGGTGCACCGAGGTGCCAAGGCCATTCCTGTAAGCGTGGCGAGATGATACCAGCCTCATCGTAGGCGGCGATGTCAGCAGCAGTGACTTTAAACAAACGGTCGTACGGTGTGCAATCGGCTGGGGGCTGGCCGTTGACATCCAGTGGTCCCGGCCAAAACTCATACGGCCCATACCGCGTGGCAGCGATGCGCAACTCGTTGTTGACCAGCCCACCTACCCAAAACGAGGCCGTAAAGAGGCTGCTCGCCCCCGAGCCTTTAGGGACTTCATACACATCCGGGCTGCCTCGCCAGAAGAGGCTTCCGTTGTTCAGAATACGGGCGCGTACGTTATTGGCATCTAGGAAGGCATCGGCCTGAGCTGGATCGCACGTCCCGGTTTGCGCCTGCACGTCGAGCGCTCCGTAGCTGACTAATAGTACGATGAGTAATACCTTGCTGAAGCGATACATGAGGTTCATGGATATGTCAATCTATGCGTCAACGGTAAGCAAACGCGCTTGCTATCATTTGAGTAATACCATCTGGCGCGTCTCCTTGCGTCCGCCCGCTTCCAAGCGGTAGAGGTAGACCCCACTCGCTAGATCCGACGCATTCCACGATACCGTGTGCCAGCCTGCTGTTAGCACCCCATCGGCCACCACGGCCACCTCTTGGCCCAGCAGGTTGTACACCCGCAGCGTGGCTCGGCCTGCTTGAGGTAGACCGAAGCGGAACGTCGTCACTGGGTTGAACGGGTTGGGGTAGTTCTGCGCCAACTCGAAATCGGTGGGGATGGCGTCAGGTTCGGTGCTAGTCGGGCCGCCTTCGACCGTGAACGTCCATGTCTCCGACCACTGGCCGTAATGCCCCAGCCGCCAGTAGTACGTCTCGCCATTGGCAAGCTCCGTCACGGCTACCGAAGCGCCCTGCACTGTAGCATCGAAGACGACATCGTTGAAGAACGCATCGCGGGCAACTTGAACGCCCGTTGCCGGACCCTGCCACCACAACTGTGTCGCTGGCGCTACATCCAATGCTCCATCGATAGGTGCAGACAACACCGGAGGTAGGGGCACGGGCGTTTCGATGCGGAAGATGGTGCCCGGCTCAGGTAGGTCTTGGTTGTAGAGGCCAGCAGCAACGTCTCCACCATCCCAGTTGACAAGGACGAACCGGCCCATGATCTCATACGGTGCCTCGACCGCGAAGAAATCGCCTAGTGAACCGGCCACAGGGAATCCGCTTCCGCCCATCGGCAGTGCCAAAGCTTCTGCTTCCCACGTTTCATATCCACTTTCGCCGGGGGTCAGGTCGGCTGGTATTCGCCAGTACACCCAGTCGCTCTCAGGGTCATCATTATCAGGTGAGACAGAATGATCAACGGAGTGCAGGCCCCAACCGTCGCTCTCCCAGTCGATGACGTAGGGAACGAGCCGCACATCGTCGCTGGAATCATCAGGCGTATTGATACCAATGCGCCACAGTTCGAACGGTACGGGGATAACGTCGAGCGAGGTGAAGGCATTCCAAGCGAGGCAGCCCGGCTGGGCGATGTTGGTTGTGTAGGCTGCGAGGCAGCGCTCCGTAAAGCGCCACTCGAAATCGTAAGGAAAAATGTGCTCCCATCCTGAAGATCGTCCCAAGACAGAACGATTCAGAAAACCCTCATAGGTTTCGCGAAAGCCATTATCTCCGGTATGGATGAGCCACGCCCCCGGTCCCACTTGTTGCTTCTCGTCGGGCGGCCCTATCCCCGGGAACCCTGCCCAGTCTGCCAGCGTCGCCGTCAGCTTGGCCGCGCGGTGCGGGTCGAGCGGCCCGTTGGCGTTGGCTACCACCATGAAGTCGATAAATCCACTGCCTTCTAGTAGTTGCTCCACTTGCGAGGTACCAAACGTGTATACCGGTGACCACTCTGCTCCGGGTCCGTCATTATTGACAGCCAGCACACGCCAGTAGTACCCCTCGTTTTCGGCGAAGTCGCCCACATACGAAGTCGAACGTAATTCCAAGGTCGTTACGTGCCTGAGCGCATCCGCATCTCCGGCGTCGTACTGCGCAAAGACGGGCTCGGTGGCCCACTGCAGTAGATAGCTTGTGGCTTCCTCGACTGTATTCCAATGCAATGTCGTGTTGGTCGGCTGGGCTGTGGCACCATCACCGGGAGCAGTCAGTTGCACTCGTTCGGTGGGGCCTAAGCCTGAGACCACTCCAAAAACGGACGTCGGAAAAGGGTTCTCGAATACGGGGGAAGCAAGCAACCTAGTAACTGAGTCCAAATTGTCGGCACCGCGGGCCCAAACGATGGCAATACCAGCCTCTTTCTCGTCTCTTGGTTCCATATCAAACGGGCCCATAGATGCCAAGAACCGTCGATCGGCAGGCGCAATCGGTGTTCCCTGTCCATCGCTATTAAACTCGGTCCAAAACGCCTTCTGCGCAGGGTTACCCGTGAACACAAAGGTCGTTGGAATATTCGAAAAGTAGCGGCCATTGCCCCCATAAGTGAAGCGTTGCCCATCGCGCCAACGACCCTACATATAGTTGTAATACTCCTCACCATTCACGGGGTCACAGGTTACGCATCCTCCGCTGTTGTAGTAGGTAAAGCTCGTCATCTCCAAGCGTTCACCAGCCTCGTCGGTGGAGCCGTCCTTGTTGTTATCGATACCATCGGCTTCAGCCAGTGGACCATGCAGAAAAGCTACGCCCAAGGCAGGCGGGGCCGCTCCGTAGCCCTCATTACCCTCATCATCATTGTCCGCATTATAGACATAGCCGATACCTTTGATGCTATCGGAGCCAACATAATCATCGTCGAAGTTGCCGAGGTCGGGGTCCATATACAAGCTCATATAAGCCTCGCGTAGCGGATCCGTGCCTTTGTAGATCAGCTTGTACCGGTAGAACGTCGTGTTGTCCAGATCACCCTCACCCGAGCCGGCGAAGGCCGTGACCTGTACCTCCAAGCCTATCGGCTCACTATCGGTACCATTGTGCGTATTGCCCCGGTCATTCATCACCCACCAGAGCATCGACGATCCCAGCAATTCTGGACGATCCCCACCCAAGAGATTGTAGTTGTGTGGGTTGCCATCACCATCCACGACTGGAGCACCCAATTGCCAAGGCCATTCGAGCAAACGGGGCGAGATAAAGCCTGTTTTGTTGAAAGCGTCCAGATCGCCAGCGGTGACTTTGTAGATCCGGTCGTAGGGCGCGCAATCGTCCGGTGGGCTGCCGTTCTCGTCTAGTGGACCTGGCCAAAACTCATACGCACCATACCGCGCAGCCGCTATGCGTAGCTCGCCTTCAACCAAGCCACCAACCCATAATCCTGCGTTAAAGATGGCATTGACCCCTGAGCCACGCGGTACTTCGTATACATGCGGGCTGACACGCCAGAATAGGTTGCCGTTGTTTAGGATCCGCGCCCGCACGTTGTTGGCCTCCAGATACGCATCGGCTAGTGCAGGGTCACACGTGCCGGTTTGTGCTTGGGCTTCAGCGGGGGCATAGCTCACCAGCATGCCAACTAAGAAAGTGAGCACCGCTAATTGGTAGACGTATCGCATAGGCTACTGATCGGTTTTACCCATAACGGCCGATTCTCTCGCGCGCCCTACAGAACGCCGCGCCACACCGGATACCGTAGAGGTTACCATCTTGAATCACCTGATTGGGCCTCTTTTCCACCAGTTCTGCGTTGCACACTTTATAGCAGAAAAATTCTGCTTAAACACTGCATTGGCTTCTCAGCAGATGATGCTCTAGACATGACATGCCAAGTAGGCTAGCAGATGGTATCTCTTTGCAAGCTAGGTCTTTCAATTAGCCGCGACATAGGGTCAAAGTCACCTTTTGCAATACGTTTCTGCCTCTTGCGTCGAACGTTGCAAGCTGGCATGCAGTCGCTTCAAGAAGTATTATAACGTTTACAGATCCAAAAGAGATCATACATTGAAAGTGACCGATGCCCCAGTTACTTACCTTGCAATTACGAAACAGACATAGGTCGTCTCTAGTATGTCGACACAACCATCAACCACTTGGAATTAGCGCAAATAAGAAAACGCCTCCGAGTACGCTTAGCCCTACTGCTCATTTGCTGCAAAGGCGGCGTTGTTCCACAAATCTCTGTCGTTATGAATCCTTGTATGCGAACGCTGCCGATACTCGTAGCGCTGCTGTTCAGTAGTTGTGCCACGGTGCAGCAAAGTTTTGAACGCCCTGTTGCACCGGGCTGCAAAGATGCCAAGCTGACAACACCGCTGTTTCCACTTGATGCCGTGGATTCAGACCCAGAGGTAATTGGTGGCCTCGCTGAGCTGCAAAAACACATCAAATACCCCGAAGCGGCCAAACGCAAACGCCTCAGCGGACAAGTATGGGTGGACTTCGCCGTAAACCACGAAGGCTGTGTCGTAACAGCCGCTGTCGTGGAAACAGACCATGAAGAGCTCAATGAAGCAGCCATGGACGCGATCTACCTGTCTCGCTTCGAGCCTGCTAAAATCGACGGGAAAGCAGTAGCCACACGTCACCAATTACCCATCACCTTTCGCGTCTCTGATGACCCATTTCCGTTGCGCTGAGCGCTAGCACTTCCTATACTCCCGCGTCTTCGATCCCTCGACCCCGTACCGCTGTGGCTCCTTCATTTCTCGACCGCCTTCATCAAATCCAACAAGCCAAGCACTCCGTCTTGTGCGTCGGCCTCGATCCTGACCTCGACCGCCTGCCGAAGCACCTCCTCGCCCAGCATGCCACGTCTGCGGACGCCGTGCTCGCGTTCAACCGTGCGATCATCGAGGCGACGCAGACGGCGGCATGTGCCTTTAAGGTCAACCTTGCATTCTTCGAGGTGCTCGGCGCTGATGGCTGGCGCGTGCTGAAGGCTACGATCGACGCAGTCCCCGCTGATGCGCTCGTCATCGGCGATGCGAAGCGGGGCGACATTGGCAATTCGGCGCGGTTCTATGCGAAGGCGTTGTTCGATGACCTCGGCTGCGATGCCACGAC
>CAYYHN010000330.1:0-5672 GCA_964471245.1 uncultured Rhodothermaceae bacterium
CTGGTCGTACCGAAGATGGTTTATCTGTAGGAGTGCTCGGTGCAACGACTGGAGATGCATTTAATCCCGAGTATTTTTATGGCGTAGCACGTATCAGACAGGAGTTCGGTCGCTTTTCTTCACTCGGCGGCATCCTTACCGGCTACAATCGAAATGTCGCCGACCTAGACAATCGCACCAGCTACACGGGGGGGCTCGACTGGCGTATTCGATTTGGCGGCAACTTGTACAGCCTAGTAGGCAAGACCTCGTTTACTCACCGACGCTTCGAAGACGTCACCGACCCAACTGAAACGGGTTTTGCGGGCTTGCTGGAGTTCGAAAAAGTGCGGGGTATCTGGCGGTATGAAGCTGGGTATCAAGTTTACGACGATCAGTACAACACCAACGACATCGGACGGCAGCGACGCAACAACTTCATGCGCTTCAATGCCCGTGTCAGCCATCAGCTAAATGGCGGTGAAGCGTTCGGCCCGTTTCTCCGTGCGGATGCGCGCATCTTCACATGGCAGCTGCTTTCCTACGATGAGCAGATCAACATGGGGGCAGGCTACTTCTTCTCGACGGATTGGGAACTGCGCGGCTTCCAAGAGATCGACATCACATTTTTCTCCGATTACCTGACAGGCGGCTACGACCTATTCGAGACGCGTGGCAATGGTCCGTTCAAAGCGCCAATGGAACACAGCCTTCGGGCCTCCTTTACCACAGACTCGCGCCGCACGTGGCAATTGGAGCCCAACGGGCGATTCCAAATCCAAAATGATGGCGGCCGGGACGTGTCAATGGGCCTTGAGGCCGTTTGGAATATGGGCACGCGCCTATCGCTCGCAAGCGACATCAACGTAAACCGCAGCACCAACCGTACAGCATGGGCCGCCAACGAGTCCATCCGCCTCGACCAGAGTGGGTGGCAGATTGGTACCTACAGCGACACGCCTGACGATTTGACCCCTGAAGACTACTCACCGCTTATTGGGGCTGATGTTACACTGGGTGAAGCGCTGGGCACCATGCCGACCTACGAAGGCACCGACGCATGGTACGCTTCGGTATTCGGTGCCCGCGATACGCGTTCCGTCGATGTCTCTCTGCGCAGCAACATCACCTTCACGCCCAACTTGTCGTTGCAGATCTACACGCAGTTGTTCGCTGCCAAAGGCCGCTTCGATTCATTCCAACTACTGCAAGATCGCGATACGTTGGTACCGTTTGATGCCTATCCCAAACAGCACGACTTCGCCTTCCACAGCTTCCAGAGCAACGTCGTGCTGCGCTGGGAGTACCGCCCTGGATCGGCACTATTCCTCGTCTGGACGCAATCACGCTTGGGCGAATTGGAGCGTGATGTTTTCGACCTCACAAGTCGCTCTCCATGGCGCTCCGGCACGTTCGATCAATTCGGCGACACCTTCGACGTCTTTCCGACCAACGTCTTCCTGCTTAAGCTGAACTACACGTTTTTACGTTAACGTGTCGGAAATGCCTTGAGTACTTCACGTGTCACGTCCCAGCGATTGAATCCTTGCCGTCCGTAGTCGAGGCCACGGCGTACAATGACGAGGTCATGTGAGGGCACGACGACGGTGTATTGCCCACGGTTTCCGGCGGTGGAATATGCGTCTTTGGGCACGTCATCCCGACCATCAGGGACAAGCCACCACTGGCCGCCGTAGAAGTTGTCGCGTTCGGCCGAGGCGGGTGCGGGCGTGCGGACGAAGTCGATCCATTCTTCTGAAAGCAGTCGTTCACCCATCCACATGCCGTTGTTGAGGTAGAGCAAACCAAAACGGCCCAGGTCGCGGGCGTTCATGTAGATCTGACTGCTCATGACAAAGTCACCAAAGCGATCTACACCCGGGATGGTGCTGCGCATCCCGAGCTTATCGAAGAGCGCGGCACGTGGGTATTCGAGGTACGTTTGCGCATCGCCCAACGCCGTTTTCATCGCGAGGACACCTAGCAAAGTGTCATAATTCTCATAATCCCAATTCGTCCCGGGTTCACGGATGAGCGCCCGATTACGTGCCCCGCGTTCGGAACTGGCGCCCGCCCAATAGGCGAGGCCAGAGCCAGTAGCGTATTCAAGACCGTTGTCGACGGGATACAGGCCGCTGCTCATGTGCAACACGTGCCGCAGCGAAATGGATTGGCGCGGGTCGGTCTCGGGTGAACGTGCGCGTGGGAGCCAGTCCACATCAAGCGGGGCATCCAAGTCAAGTTTGCCTTCGTCTGCCAGCATTCCAATCAACGTCACTGCAATGCTCTTCGCCGTCGACCATGTGCGCGTCTTCGTGGTATAGTCGACACCGTCTGCATAGCGCTCGTGGATGATCTGGCCTTTGTAAATGATCAGCAGGCTAAGCGTCACTTGCTCCGTTGTGCCATGCGTCGCCCGATCAAATGCCCAGTTTGAGGCTGCAAGCAAGGCCTCAGCATCGACTTCATGTGGGATTGCAGTATCCAGTAGACGATCGCCCATAGGCCAAGGGATCGTCGCCGGATCGCCGGGCAAGGCCGGCGTGTCGAGGCGTGGGAGGCTATCGATATCGTCCCACGTTTGGTCTGGGGCGAGGATGATGCAGCCCAAACCTTCGCGGTAGGCCGCGCGCATAGCTGGAATGTGTGGGTCGCCTGCACCAATCTCGACGGCTTGGATGTCAGCATCCACGAGAATGGGGCCGTCCATCGCCACGGTGCCAGGGCGTCCTTCCACATAGGTTAACTCTTGCGCAAAGATCTGCTCCATCGTTCGGTTAGATGTAAACAGTCCATTACAGATCATAAATGTCTGCACACCACGCCAAATGATCGCTTTGTCATACTGCCAGTAATCAAACGTTTCCTGCTGCGGTTGCTGAGCGAAGAGTTGGACCGGGAGAATGAGGAGCAATAAAAAGCAGAGTCGACGCATCGGAGGTCATGTTCGGTGGAGTGGAGCATGCGTCGTGGAAGAAAGGAAAGTCTGGGGAGAAAGGGAAGGGGTGTGTGAGGTTGAGGGGATGGGAGTGTGGGAGGGCTGGGGCGTTTGGGAAGAGGGAGGGAGAAGAGGGGGGAAAGAATGGGGTAGATGAAGCGTCGTTTTCCCGTCCATCCCTGCATCCTGTCCATCCTGCGAATGTTGGACACAACTTGAGTTTACCCATATAGACGCCGTAAAATAAAACCGGGCTGATCGGATTGGGGAGTCGATCAGCCCGGATACAGGATAGCTCAAACTGCGAGCGTTCTGGCCCTGAGATATATGGAGAGCAGTTAGAGCGTTTTGATGAAGCTGTCATAGCCGCGCATGCGGAGGGCATCGCGCTCGGTTTCGGCGCTGAGGCGCGAATCGAACCGTTTGTAATAGACTTTATAGAGCATCGAGCCCGTCGAATTGTCTTGGGCGACCCATGCGTCGGGGAAGCTGTGCTTCATTTGGTTGGCCGACTGCTCGTTTGAGAACGCGCCAAGCTGGAGCGTCATTTGACCGCTGCCCGCATAATTAGCTGTTGTCGCCGTGGTTGTCGAAGGCGTAGTCGCCGCATTGTTACCATAGGTTGACGTATTGCCATACGTTCCATACGATGTTGGATTGCCTTGGGTGCTGCCATAGGTCGTGTTGGACGAGGTTGTCGTCGTGCTCGGGTAGGCAGGTGCTGGTGCTACGCTTGGAGGTGCATTGCTTGCAAGCGCGGGCGCCCCCCCTGAGGGAATCAGGCGCACTTTGGCAATGCCTGAATCCAAAAGCCCAAGCGACTCGGCTGCTGCGCCAGAGAGATCGATGACGTGGTTCGGACCGGGTTCCATGCGGTCGTTAACGCGAACCGTCACCGTACGGTTATTGTCCAAGCGCTCAACACGTACCATCGTACCGAAAGGCAACGTTGGGTGGGCAGCCGTGAGGGCTTCGTGGTCATAGACTTCGTAGTTGGCAGTCTCTACGCCATGAAACGTAGCACTGTACCAACTGGCATAACCTTCTTCATATTGCGCATTGGCAGGAGCAACGAACGCAAACGATAAGGTGAATAAAAGCAGGTATACGGAAACGGATGCACGCATGACGGTACCTCGTAGGACAGATGTGCTGTTATTGCAGGTTTAGGGGTTTTCCCTAAGTCAAACCAATTCCTGTGCCAAAAACGATCTATTCGATGCTAAGCACGAGGTGGTATGCAATTTGTCCGTTATTGGAGTACAAGATTCTGGCGCTTAGTTACCTGTACATGGTAAACAGCGTCAGGAGCCATCTCAGTTGTACTCCCCAAACAAATAGCATTATGCGTACTTCCTCCATTACTCGAATATTTTGGGCGGTAATAGCCGTTATGATCGTATCTGGTTGTACATCCTTGCAGCCTGTTGACACGACATGGAATCGCGCGGCAGAGGGTTCAAGAAATGCCGAATCTACTGCTTCTTCCACGGAAAAAACGTCCGGGACTTCGGAAGAAGGAACCGAGGTAACGGGTTGGAATAGCGCTGATGTGACATGGCGCCCTGCAAATGCCTCAACGACTACTTCTGCGGATGTGACTTCTACAGAAACGAGTACGACTGTTCCTGCACAGACGGCAACAACAACGGTTGATGCCAACAATATGTACGCAACTCCTCCTAACGCAGAGCCAGGGCAATGTTTTGCGCGTGCACCTGTTGCAGCACGTTTTGAAACGCGGCAGGAACGCGTACTCAAACGTCCAGAGCGAGAGGTTAGTGTCACGCAAGCAGCCGAGTTTGAGTGGGTCGAAGAGCGAGTCTTGGTACGTGAGGCATCCTATCGGATCGAAGAGATCCCTGCTGAATATGAGACTGTCACGGATAGTGTGATCGTTGAACCGGCTCGGAAAGAATGGAAGCCTAGCACTGGACCCATCTATGGTCTTGTAAATGGCGAACAGAATACCCGCGTGGATCCGCAAACGGGTGGTGTGATGTGCTTGGTCGAAATCCCAGCCGTTTACAAACCTGTAAAACGACGTATCCTCAAGCGCGAGGCCGTTTCTCGACGTGTAGAAATTCCTGCGGAGTATAGCACCGTACGTGTTCAAAAGATGGTGCAGCAGCCCCAACAGCAGACTTTAGTGATACCAGCCGAATATGTGCTGGTTGAACGCGATGTAGAGGTGGCGCCGTCCTCATTTGAGTGGAAGCCTGTCTTGTGCGAGGCGAACTTCACACCGACGGTCGTCACGAGCTTGCAACAGGCATTGCGCAACGTTGGGTACTACCAAGGTGCCATCGACGGCCAGTACGGACCGCAAACCGAACAAGCTGTTATCGCCTTCAAACAGAGCCGTGGACTTACGGGGATTGGCGTGACCTACGAAACACTCGAAGCACTGAATGTGGAGTTGGATGGCTCATTCGCTGAATCGGAAGCCTACTTAGGCGCAGCAACGAGTTTCTAGCCCAACGTGTTTCAAGGATGATACAGCGCCCGTGGAGCCATAGATGCTTCACGGGCGTTTTATGATTTGTTTCAATTCTAGCGTTACTACACGGCAACACGGGTAGGCTCAGCGAACGTTGCCAAGGCGTGAGCAAGGTCGTTGCGCAGATCGTCAACTGCTTCAACTCCAACTGAGAGACGTATGCCGCTCGGGTGGATGCCCATTGCTTCTTGCACATCCGGTGGGATGGGGGCGTGTGTCATGCTCGACGGGTGTTCAACATGCGTGCGCACATTG
>CAYYHN010000331.1:0-5658 GCA_964471245.1 uncultured Rhodothermaceae bacterium
GCAGGAAGGATTCGAGAAAAATGTGCATTAGCGTTCGTTCGTTTGTGTGTGTAGCGTATTGTTAGACAAGCGTTGTGCGGCCATCTGCCGCCCCGTATGATTCTTTTTTCATCAACCCGTATCGGCATGCAGGCTGCACAAAAAAGCCCCCTTCATCTCTCGCTAGGGATGCTTTGTTCCATCCTCATCATCCTTTCATGGACGGGCTGCACCGCCGATGAAGAAGTGGTGCCCGTCTTCGAAGAAGAGGTCGGCGAAGCGCTGTATTTCGAGCGCATTGGGCTGGGGCACACGGCGTTGTTTACCGAGCGCACCGAGCGCGTTGTATGGACGCCTGAGGCATGGGCGGTCGCCCAAGATTCGCTGATCGAGCTAGGTCCCTTTAAAGACGTCGACTTCGAACAGACGATGGTACTTTTCGCAGCCGTCCCCGTCGAGACGGGCGGCTACAGCATCCAATTCGAGACCATCGAACTGGTAAATGACGAGATCATTGCCACCTACATGCTGACCGAGCCCGATGAAGACTGCATCCCTACTACGACGCTCACACAAGCGATGCCCTTCCAAGCCGTCCTCGTACGCCGCGCTGATGCACCCGTGCGCTTCGTGCAGGAGACCGAGTTGTTTACGTGTGAGTTGGAGTAGCCCTTTTGGCGAGAATGGGGGAGCGGGACAAAGCGTGGAGGTGAGCAAGGGGAATCGTGATGTAGGTGACGTTGCACTTTCATCTTGGACAGCCGATGTACGCCGTTCGAATCTATGCTTCAGCCCTCGTTGCACTACTCGTGCTTATAGGCTGCGATCCTGCACCATCCGATGTGGCCGAGGTTGGACCTGCCGTCTGTGCTGAGGGCATGGTCCAGATCGATGGGTTTTGCATGGACCGATGGGAAGCGCATGTGGTCGATCAGTCGCCATATGAGGTGCCTGCTGGTGGCGTCGCAGCAACGGCGGCGGGTGTGGTACCGCAGGGGTACATCAGCGGCGAGGTCGCGGCAGCGGTGTGTCAAGCAGCAGGGAAGCGGTTGTGTACCAGCGCCGAGTGGCTCCGTGCTTGCCGGGGACCACGCGGCACCACCTTTCCTTACGGCGATACCTACCAACCGAACGCCTGCAACGAAGGCCGACCTGATCACCCTGTCGTTGAACTATTTGGCGATGCCACCGACTGGTCGCCGAGGCAGATGAACGACCCGCGCATCAACCAACTGCCCAACAGCCTCGACCCCACGGGGAGCAACCCCGTGTGCGTCTCCGCCGAGGGCGTCTACGACCTCCACGGCAACCTCCACGAATGGGTCGCCGACGCCGATGGCACGTTTCGCGGCGGCTTCTACGTCGATGCCGAGATCAACGGCGACGGCTGCCTCTACCGCACAACCGCGCACGGCCGCAGCTACCACGACTACTCGACGGGCTTCCGCTGCTGCACGGATATGCGGTCAGAGTAGGACATTAGTATCAATCATGTCGTGTTAGACTTGAGGTTAAGACCTAGTGCCGTTATTCTGAGGTACTGGTACAATCAGATACACTCGGGTGGTATGGCTTCGATCTATGACTTCAAGCCGCGTTTCCAAGCACTGCTGCGTCCACTGGTAAAGTGGCTAGCGATGCACCATGTGACAGCCAATCACGTGACCATAGCGGCGATGGTGCTCTCGATAGGTGTTGGTCTTTTGCTTGTCTATAGCCCTTCACTTCAGCTTTTTTTGCTCGTTCCACTCGTTCTTTTTGTACGGATGGCCCTGAATGCTATCGATGGTATGCTAGCGCGGGAGCATGATCAACAGTCTGCCCTTGGGGCGTTGCTGAATGAAATGGGCGATGTAGTTTCTGATGCTGCATTATACCTCCCGCTTGCCTTGGCGCTTACACTCGATGCCTCTTTTGTGGTGCTTATGGTTGTGCTTGCCCTCATGACAGAGATGATGGGTAGTGTGGCTATCCAAATTGGTGCACAACGACGCTACGATGGTCCAATGGGTAAGAGCGACCGGGCGTTTGTTGTGGGCGTGCTATGCTTACTGCTCGGCTTGGGCGTCGAGATAGCTATATGGGGCAACAGAATATTGCTACTGATGATCGTGCTACTGCTTGTCACGCTGTTTAATCGTGGGCGGCAAGCCTTGTTGGAGGTATCGTCATGATCGATGGGGCACCGCCGAACGTGCTATACATGCTAGCTAGCTTGTATGGCCTCCTTTTGCTGGCATCCATCATCCATGCCGTTCTGCAAAGTCGTGCTAAAGAACCGAACCCTGAGTTGGGACAACGGATTCGGTCGTGGTGGGTCATTGTGACGGTCTTTACACTGGCGTTGCTGATGACACGAGCAGTCTCACTCTCGTTTTTTGCATGCATCAGCTTCCTTGCCTTTAAGGAGTACCTCTCGATTATTCCGACACGTCGTGCAGATCGCCGTGTGCTGTTTTGGGCGTACTTGGCTATTCCTATTCAGTACTACTGGATCTATATCGACTGGTACAACATGTTTCTGATCTTTGTACCGGTCTATATGTTGCTCTTCTTGCCGCTTCGCATGGTGATCATGGGCGAAACAGCTTCTTTTCTGCGGGCTGTCGGTACCATTCACTGGGGGCTGATGATGATGGTATTTGGTATCAGTCACATGGCGTATGTGCTGGTATTGCCTGCCGCTGGAAACCCGGTCGGTGGTGGGGCTGGGCTACTACTTTATCTGGTATTCTTGACGCAGATCAATGATGTGGCTCAGTACCTTTGGGGTAAAACGCTAGGCCGTCGCCGGATTGTCCCGAGTGTAAGTCCGAACAAGACATGGGAAGGTTTCTTGGGAGGCGTTGCAACGACCATCTGCTTAGCCACGCTTTTAGCCCCTTGGCTGACGCCGCTCTCGCTTCCTCTTGCCTTGGGAGCAGGAGCACTGATCAGTGTGTGTGGTTTTGTCGGTGATGTGACCATTTCAGCCGTTAAACGTGATTTAGGGATCAAAGACACCGGAGCGATTTTGCCCGGTCATGGCGGCATCCTTGATCGGTTGGACAGCCTCACGTACACAGCTCCACTGTTTTTCCACTACATGAAGTTCTTCTACTTCTAGCGTAGGCGCTTCTGACAAGCATGACGCAGCTACTCCGCTTGGCCTTCTATACGGTTTTTGTGCGGCTAATCACGCACATTGTGCTGGGTCTAAATGTTCGGCACCGCGAGCGTTTGCCCACTAAAGGCCCGTGTGTTTTGGTGGCCAATCACAACAGCCACCTCGACACCATGGTGTTGATGACCTTGCTGCCTACCAAGGTCCTATCGATCACGCACCCTGTTGCCGCTGCCGACTATTTCTTGCGCAATCGACTATTCGCTTGGTTTGCGACAAAGGTAGTCGGCATCTTGCCCATCCGACGTGTTGTGAAGCGCGGCGATCCTCATCCACTGACGCCTTGCTTTGAGGCGCTTGATGCTGGCCGGATCCTCATCCTTTTTCCCGAAGGTACACGGGGTGAGCCTGAACAGCGGAGCGACTTCAAAAACGGGATTGCGCGCCTTGTGAAAGATTACCCCAATGTGCCCGTGATACCCATCTATCTTCATGGGCTTGGCAAAGCACTGCCAAAAGGCGAAGCCTTGCTGGTGCCGTTCTTCTGTGACGTGTTTGTAGGCGAGCCCATTCCTTGGACGGCCAATCGTAAGGAATACATGGCTACGCTAGAAGACCGATTCGAGGCCTTGGCCAAAGAAGGCAGACAAGCACTTTGGGAGTAATAAAAACACTCCAGTGAATAACGTTAACCGTACGACCGCAGCTACCACGATTACTCGGCCGGATCCCGCTGCTGTGAGGTCGTTAGCGTGGTGAATACAATGACCTAGGACAAACCCGTTGTTGCTGTATGATAAGGCAGCATTGGCCGTAGTAAGGTTCTTGGGCAAGGAGGCCAGTTTATCCCACGTCTGTGTATTACCACGAAGATGACTCGACTTTATCGAAGGTCATGCTCACGTCTGAGTGACCATGTACTGCCTCAAATATTGTTTCAACCAGCGCACCTGCTTGCTGAACGACACTTTCCTGACTCTTTTCAATCTTTATCCTGATCAGCTTTGGATTCCGGCGCTGTTTTGTGAAATACTCTTCAAAGGCCACCCCCTGTTGCGCGAGGTCCTCGCACAAACGCTGATAGATGACCTCATTCTGAGAACGCCGTACCTCGACTACCAGTGCATCCGGTTTTGTTTTGCGAGCATATTTGATCAGGCGAAGGTGTGGACCTTTCTGAGGATGGAATAGATGCCCCGTATGTCGATCTGGAGCTCGTTCTAAAAAGAAGCCCAACTCTTCTTGAAGTTGGGCAATAGTTTTGATCTGAACATGGTTAGCCCTTACTGCTTTACTGATCCATATGAAGAGCAAGACGGGGCCGAGGATAATGCCGAGAAGGAGACCTCCGATGAACAACAGCCAAGTCATGATTTAGGCCAAAGCATGATGAGCCATAGCGAGCGTGGACCACACACCGCTCAGTCCAATACCGCATCTGCTAGCGCCGGATGCTCGACGCGGGTGTCGGTTTCGATCTTGCCGTCGCGGAGGCGTACGATGCGGCGGGCGTGCTCGGCGATGTCCTCTTCGTGCGTGACGACGAGTAGGGTGTTGCCTTGGCGGTAGAGCGCCTCGAACAGGTGCATGATCTCGACACTGGTCTTGGTGTCGAGGTTACCTGTGGGTTCGTCGGCGAGGATGAGCGAGGGGTTGTTGACGAGGGCGCGGGCGACGGCGACGCGCTGGCGCTGGCCCCCAGAGAGCTCGTTCGACTTGTGGTCCATCCGATCGCCGAGGCCGACGCTTTCGAGGGCGCGGGCGGCCATCTCGCGGCGCTTGCGTTTACGGATGCCCGCGTAGATCAGCGGCAGTTCGACGTTCTGCAAGCAATCGACGCGGGGGAGCAGGTTGAACGTCTGGAAGACGAACCCGATCTCGCGGTTGCGCACCTCGGCCAGTTCGTCGTCATCCATGTCGCTCACATTCTGCCCATTCAGGAAATAGTCGCCGCTGGTTGGGGTGTCGAGGCAGCCGATGACGTTCATCATCGTGGACTTGCCCGAGCCCGACGGGCCCATGATGGCAACGTACTCGTTGGGGTAGATCGTCAGGTCTGCGCCATCCAAGGCATGGACTTTCTGCGAGCCCATCTGGTAGATCTTGCGGATGTCTTGCAGTGCGATCAGCGGCTGGTTCGGGTCGTTGACGGCCATGGTTGTAAGGGTGGAAAGGGTGGGCAGAAGAAAAGGGTAGAAAGATGTCTCCTATTAGAGTAGGCGGGCAGCGTGCGGCGCACGTGAACGTTCCATCCTCTCCAAACTTTCCACCCTGTGAGCGTAGCGAACTAGTTCCCCGGTGGGCCGAAGTTGCGGCCGCCCGGTCCGCCCTCGCGCTTCTTCACGGCGTCGTCGGGGTTGAGGGTGCGGCTGACGGCGCGGTAGGGGCCTGTGATGACTTCTTCGCCACCCGAGAGGCCCGTCTTGATGACGATGTGCGTGTCGTCCGAGATGCCCGTCTCGATCTCAATCATCTTGGCGATGCCATCTTCAGCGACAAACACCACGCGGCGCAAGTCTTCCTCAGCGGGGCCGCTGGCCGTAGCAACCGGCGTGGCCGTGCTGTCGGCGTCTTCT
>CAYYHN010000332.1:0-5646 GCA_964471245.1 uncultured Rhodothermaceae bacterium
GGTCGCCCCATAGAGCGTGTTCGGGTCCGATGGATCCATCGCCACATCGACGACGCCGGTATCTTCATCGACATAGAGCAGCCGCGTCCACGTCTGCCCGCCATCCTCCGTCATGTAGAGCCCGCGCTCCTCATTCGCGCCCCACAAATGCCCCATCGCTGCGACGTAGACGATGTCGGGATTATCTGGATGCAGCACGATCCGGCCGATGTGGTGGCTGTCGCGCAGGCCCATGTTGGTCCACGTCTGCCCGCCGTCGGTACTTTTATAGACGCCGTCGCCCCACGATGAACTCTGGCGATTGGCCCGCTCGCCGGTGCCCACCCAAACGATGCTGTCGGCGCGCTGATGCACGGCTACATCGCCAATCGAATGCGTGCCCTCGCGGTCGAACTGCACCTCGAATGTGACGCCGTTGTTGGTTGTCTTCCACAAACCGCCCGTTGCCGAGGCCACATAAAACGTGTACGGGTCTTTTTCGAGCACCGCTAGATCGACGATGCGACCGCTCATTGTAGCAGGACCAATGGTCCGGAATTCGAGGGCGGACAGATGAGCCATGTTGATCGGCTGAGCCGAGGCTGTAAGGACAAGAAGCGAACTCAGCAGGCACACATAGGAGAGGCGACGCATAGGACTAACGCGATGAGACGAGAAATCGAGGAGACGATACCTATAGGACTTGTTCTTAGACGACTCAGGACCAAGCGCTATACGTTATGATCTCCTCGGCTCGCAGGGGCAGCGAACGCTCCCAAGCTAACCGATCTGCATGCTGGCGTCAACGGGCTAGGTTAACGATGGCCTAGCAGCCTCCAACGCAACCGTACAATACACTTGGTCGGGTACACTTATCACGCAAGGTTGACATTTCTGCAACCTTCTTTGGACTATGTCGTAGTCCTACATACATCTATGTTGCTACTCTACATACCTAGCGTGCCCAGATACCCTTATTCCCCTTACCTCTATGTACAATCGTGCTTTGATTGGTGCTTCGATCAAGCCAATGATGCTCTCCATCCTATCCGAAGGTGAGGCGTACGGCTACGAAATCATACAGCGTGTGCAGCGGCTTTCGAATGGTGAGATCCAATGGACGACGGGTACGCTTTATCCGCTGCTGCACCGGCTCGAGAATGAGGGGCTCATCCACGCTAATTGGCGTGATGCGGACGCCGGCCCCCGTCGCAAATACTACGCCCTTACGCCCCAAGGCGAACGTGCCCTTGCCGCCGAGAAGCAGCAATGGCTTGGTATGCACGGCATCCTGATGCAACTGTGGCAACCGGGATAGAGGCTCGCTTTGCTCGCGGATGGGAGAAAGGGCGGCTGGGTGCTCGCTTTGCTCGCGTGTGGGAGTGTGGGGAGATGGAAGTGTGGATGTATGAACGCGTGCTATATCTCTGAAGTCTAGTTCTTCCTGAGTTCCACACTCCGTGCCTCTTGCCACATGCTCTTTGCCCCATGCCCCTTGCCAGCAAACCCAACGACAATCGGCCATAGGCCTTAACACGAACAACCAACTATGTTCAACCTTGATACAGCAATTGCAGCATGGCGGCGGACGCTAGAGCATAACGCGGCGTTTTCAGATGATGACATTGAAGAGTTGGAGCGGCACCTGCGCGATGAGGTACATGCCCAGATGATTCGCGGTGTCGATGAGGAAGCGGCGTACCGAAAGGCATTGCAGCATATGGGACCATATGGTGACGTTGAGGCGGCGTATCAAGATGTGTACTGGCAGAAAGCGCGCCGGGCTGGTCGGTTGGGGGCAGCGATTGGCATTCGGGTGCAGTTGTGGAAGACGTACTTCAAGCTTGCATGGCGGAATCTGCGCAAGGATATGCTTTCAACCAGTATCAACGTCGTGGGGTTTGCAGGTGCGCTGGCGTGTTGCCTCGTCGTGTTTGTTTACCTCCAGCAGCAAGCCAACCTCGATACGTTCCACAAAGATGTCGAGCGCATTTTCCAAGTCCAGCAGACGCTCGCCGAGCCTACGAGCGAGAAGCTCCGCTTGGGTACGACGCCGATGCCGCTCGGCCCCATCCTCGCCGCCGACTTCCCACAGGTTGAACTAGCCGTTCGGGTGCAACGCACACGCGCCTCAGCCCAGATCGAGGGCAGCCTCTTCGATGCGTTTCCTTGGTTCGTGGACCCCGATTTTTTGCACCTGTTCACCTTTCCCTTGCACTATGGCGATCAGGATGCCCTCTTCGATCCGAGACAGGTTGTACTGTCGTACCCCACAGCCGAGCGCTTCTTTGGCCCCGGCGTCGACCCCGTGGGTGCCACGATCGTGCTGACGTTTGGCGAGCAGCACACCGAAACTTTTACCGTGGGCGGCGTGGCGGCTCCGTTCCCCAACAACCGCGCCTTTGCCTTCACCATGTTGGTGCCGTTTTCGCAGCAGCGCACGCTTGGCCTCGCCGACCTTGACGACTGGAGCAGCACAACTGCGGCCACGTTCATCCGTGTCCGCAGCACCGAGGACTTGCCTGACTTGGCTCACCAGTTGGCCCCCTACATCACGGTGCGGCAGAACGTGCTGGCCGCACGCGAAGTCGTGGCTCCCGAAACGGCCGCGTTCACCTTCGAGCACCTGCCCGATATGGGCAAGAACGAAGAGGTGGTCATCAATGCGTTCATCGGTGGCAGTGGACTCGCTGAAATCATCCTGATGGTGGTACTGGCACTCATCGTCCTCATCCTAGCAAGCACCAATTATGTCAACATTGCCATCGTCTCGGCCAGCCGCCGGATCAAAGAGATCGGCATTCGCAAGGTCGTCGGCGGACGAAGAGGGCAGTTGGTGGCACAGTTCCTGATGGAAAACGTCGTGCTGTGCTTCTTCGCGCTGGTTGGTGGGGTACTGCTGGCCAAGTACCTCTTGTTACCCGGCTTTACCAACCTCTTCCCTCCACATGCACCGGTCTTTGCACTAGAATTAACCAATGGACTGCTGTGGCTGTTCTTGGTGGGATTACTCCTGTTCGTAGCCGTGCTTTCGGGAGCCTATCCTGCACTGTACATTGCCCGCTTCGAGCCCGTTGTCATCTTCCAAGGCAAACAGCGGTTTGGGGGACGCAACTGGTTTATCCGCAGCCTGCTCGTCTTCCAACTCGTCATCACCTTCATCGCCCTCATCCTTCCTATCGCCGACGCCCAACACGACCGCAACATGGCCGCCCGCGACTGGGGATACGATGCCGAACACCTCGTTGCTACACCACTGCCATCAACGACTTCATTTGCCGTGCTGCGCGATCATCTGCGTCAGTTGCCGGATGTGGAAGCCGTCGTCGGGGCACGGCATCATCTTGGTGAACGGCAAGGCACAGGCGAGGTGACCGCCGACGGGCGTACAGAGCGCGTGCTGTTCTACGATGTTGGCGAAGGGTATGCCGAAACGATGGGCCTGCGCTTGCAGCAGGGTCGGCTTTTGAATACACCGGGTGCTTCAGCGGTGTTGGTGAATGCGGCTTTTGTGGCTGAAATGGGATGGACGGAGCCGTTGGGACAAGACGTCGTCTTTGGCGGCACGACGTATGAAGTCGTTGGCGTGCTTGAAAACGCGTTGCGCCGTCGCTGGTCCGAAGACGAAGCCCATCTATATCGCCTTACTACACCCGAAGCATTCCGCTTTCTGATTGCGAAAACCCGGCCAGGCACGGAGGGCCGAGTCGCCCGAGCACTCGAAGCGCAGTGGACGGCACTGCATCCCAACCGCACCTATGCTGGCTTCTTTCAAGCGGATGTCTTCGAAGACCGGAGCAAGGACATGGACCCCTTCCGCTTCCTTGGCTTTCTCACGTTGCTGCTCTCCTGCATCGGCAACCTCGGCCTGATCGCACTCCACGTGGCCCAGCGCCGCAAAGAAATCGGCATCCGCAAAGTGATGGGCGCCAGTTCGGCCAGCGTCATCCGGCTGGTCCTCACCGCCTTCTTCCGTCAGACGGCCCTTGCCCTACTCATTGCCATCCCACTGGCATGGTGGATGCTGCGCAGCCTCATGGAAAACCGCGTCGCTGAATTCGGCCTCTCCCCGATGCCCTTCCTTCTTACCGTTGCCATCATGCTCGGCACGCTGCTGCTCACGCTCTCGGCACAACTCATCAAAGCAACACTGACCAACCCGGCTGAGAGTCTGCGGATGGAGTAAGGCCTGCCCTGCACATTCCGATGGCCTATTCGACCAGAAAAGTATCAGGAAAACCCAATAGAGGATGTTGTACCATTGCATCGTTGTACACGATACCTCCATACTGTAGTTTCAAGCTCCCTTCCGCTGATTAGCATCGCCGTACCGTGTATGGACACACGTTTATCAGCGTGGCGCGCGCAGGCTACCAACCTCCTTGCCTTCCTCTTCTTACCCGGATGTGCTGTCACGTTCACACTGGATCTCTCAGAAGAAGCAAGCAAAGCACCCCATGCCACTTCGCTGGAGCAATTCCACAAAAAACTAGCGGACAAACGCGCGCTGATTGCGCTCCACCATGGGTATGCGTTCCCATCAGACACCCTCTTTTTCGGCAAGCGTATTCGAGTAGGACACGATTCGACCAACTGGGTCAACCTTGAAACCAATCACCTTCGTTACGTACCCACCTGCCACGTGCATACGATTACACGTGAACGCCGCCACACTGGTCTAGGGCTTGCTCTTGGTGTACTGGGTGGCATCGGAGGTGGCGTGTTGGCAGGCAACGTGCATGCGTCAACGTGCGATAATGTGTCATGTGGATATGAAGCCATTGGGACGGGATTGCTTACCGCCGTAGGGACTTTTTTGACCAGCACCCTTGTTGGCATCAAGACAAGAAGTCGCGTGCAGTACCTTGTCAATGACCATGGGTGCCCTGCTGAAACGGCATCCTAATACTACACCGTCTTGCTCGACTACCTGCTGTGCTGTCTCGGCGTAAAAAGATCGCGTTCTATCTGACTTATGCTGTCGCCTTGCTCGTGGCGCTGATGGGCGGTTTGGAAGTCCTCCTTCGCACGATGGGCTATGGTCCGTACGTTGCGCCCGACTTCGCGGTGGAGGTTGTGCCCGGTGGGCAGTTCTTTCAGCACCATGATTCGTTGGGCTACACGCACCGCCCCGGGAGCTACTCGGTGACCTTGCCAACAGGCTACCGCTTTAGCGCAACGCACGCGGCCAACACCTTGCGCCTCACGCATCTGCCTACGGAGCCTACCCTGCGTGAGGCGGGCGCGATCTGGGTGTTGGGGTGCTCTGTCACCTATGGTTGGAGTTTGAACGATGATGAGACGTATCCGTGGTTGCTCCAGCAGCGTTTTCCCACGCATGAGGTAGTCAACTTTGGGGTGAATGGATACGGAACCGTGCACGCGCTCCTCCAATTGCGCGATGCGCTGCGTGAATCTCGGCCGCCACGTATCATCGTGCTGGCCTACGCCAAGTTTCACGACATCCGCAATACGTTTTCTCGTGCGCGGCGCAAGCAGGTTCACTCATGGAGCCGAATGGGGCCGCTCGGGCAGCCGTTTGCCCGCCTTACTGCCGACGGTGACCTCCACTTTGACTATGCGGACGTGATCTACCATGCGCCAGCGGTCATACGCTGGTCGGCGCTGGCGCATGTGATCGAAACACGCATGAATCAGGTTGAAGCT
>CAYYHN010000333.1:0-5643 GCA_964471245.1 uncultured Rhodothermaceae bacterium
TCATCGCTGGCGTTCTCTTCTCTCCGGTGTACGTGCAAGCTCAGACCCAAGCGCCAACCATTGTGCTGTCGCCAGATGATGTGGGCGTCGGGAACGGCACGTTTCAAAAGACGCATGGTGCACGGCTGCTTTCCTTCATGGCACGCTATCATGCGGGTGACAACCCGGCGTGGGCCGACCCCGCCTTCGACGACCGGACGTGGGAAGCGGGTGTCGATACGTGGTTGCCCACCGACAGCTTGCCGCAGCAGGGCTGGCCCGGCATCGGCTGGTTTCGCGTTCGCCTGCGCATGGAGGCTCCGCTTCGCAGCGAGACGCTTGGCTTTGTCGTCTATCACCAAGGGGCGGCCGAGGTGTATCTGGATGGCAGTTTGGTGTATCAGAGCGGCACCGTGGGCGCGTCGGCAAACGAAGAGGAGCCCTTCCAAGATGCGAGCCCTTTCGTGCTACCGCTCGAAGCCGGGCAGGACCATGTGCTGGCCGTTCGCTACTCCAATGCCCGACTCTTCGATACCATGCAGGCTCGATGGCGAGGTGGTTCAGGGTTTCATATCTATTGGGGCGACCTCGCAACCATGCGGCTATACCAAACCATCACGCGACTGAATCAAGGCCTCTATATGGGGTTTTTTACAGCGTTCGCGTTGCTCTTTGGCCTCCTCTTCCTAGTCTATCGCGAAGAGCGACTCTTCCTCTACAGCGCCTTGTGGACTGGGTGTTGGGCGCTGGCGGTGCTGATTCTTACCGAGCATACCTTCATGTTCGAAGGGCCGTACCTCATGCCTGTTTGGGGCGTCTGGGGCGTGCTTGTCATCGGCGGATCGCTGGCCCTCGTTCGCCTACTCTACGCCTTCTTCTATCCGGCGCTCCCTAGGCTGTTTTACGGGTTGTGTATCCTCGGGGGCACCAGCACCATACTGGTGGCGGCCCACTATGAAAATGAGCCCTTCATGTCGCTGTATTTCATTCCCTTCTTTGTCGAAACGCTCCGCATCGTGGTGGTCGCGCTCTGGCAGAAAAAGCGCTGGGCTTGGGTCGTGGGCCTCGGCTTTCTTCCAATTATAGCGTTTGGCTTACTGGACATGGCGAATGAGCTCGAATGGGTTGTGTCACCTTGGGCAGAGACACCGTTTGAGCCCGTAATGTTAGGCGTCTTTTTCTTATCGGCTTCGCTGGCGGCCTATGTTGGGATGCGTTTTGCGGAAACGAACCGTGATTTAGCACAAGCCAACCACGAACTACGCACCGTCAATCAGAATTTGGATGAGATCAATCGGACGTTGGAAGAGCGGGTCGAAGAACGCACCGCTGCATTGCGCGCATCGCAGGCCCGACTCATCCAGTCGGAGAAGATGGCGTCTTTGGGGCAGTTGACCGCTGGGATTGCCCACGAAATCAAAAACCCGCTCAACTTCGTCACCAACTTCGCACAGCTCTCCGTCGAGCTCGCCGAAGAACTTGACGAAGAATTGGATGCCAACGCGGAGAAGCCCATCGCCGAGATCCGTGACGACCTAGACGACCTCCTGACCGATCTGAAGCAAAATGCTGAACGTATCAACCAACACGGGATGCGGGCCGACGGCATCGTCAAGAGTATGCTGGCACATGCCCGCAGCACCTCAGGCCAGCGTGCCGCTACGGATGTACACGCCCTACTCGACGAATACATCAGCCTAACCGAGCGGGCTGTGCATATCCAACGGCCGGGCTTTCGCTGTGACATCACGCGGAATTATGCCGAGACGGTGCCCTTGCTAGAGCTTGTGCCGCAAGAAATTGGGCGGGTCATCATGAACCTGCTCCATAATGCGTTCGACGCCGTATTTGACCAAGCGGACAAGGCGAATGGAACCTACCTGCCCACGATTTGGGTGAGCACGCGGCGGATCAACGATAAGCTGGAAATCCGGATACGGGATAATGGTCCGGGGATTCCAGCAGCGATAAAGGACAAGATCTTCGAGCCGTTTTTCACGACGAAGCCCACAGGCATGGGGACGGGCTTGGGCCTGAGCCTGAGCTACGACATCATCACCCAAGGGCATGGCGGGATACTCGCAGTGGAAAGCGAGCAAGACCAAGGCGCAACGTTTGTCATCACGCTACCTATCAACGTAGCTACCGCTCCTCAGGTCTCAGATGGCACGATTCAGGTGTGAAGTGACAAGCTATGATTACCCGATCCTTGATCAATGACATGCTCGCGCAGCATTGGCCCACGGCTCCCTGTGTCTGCATAGAGGTGAGTCCCAAGCACGCCGTTGCCTCATTGACGCCTGCAACGTCCGACGTCCGCCCCGGTGGCTATATCTCTGGCCCAACGCTCTTCGCGGCGGCGGATGCGGCACTCTGGTTCCTCTGCTTTGGTGCATCGAACCGACTCGAACCGCTCGCCTTGACTTCAGACTTGGCCATCCGCTTTCTTCGCCCAGCACGTGGCACCACCGTTTTCGCACGGGCCGACTTGAATAAGGCAGGCAGGCGCAGCGTGATAGGCACCGTCACGGTCTGGACTGATGACTTCGACGCGCCAAGTGCCACGGCGCAAGGCGCGTACATTCTGCCGTAAAACGATCTGCTACCTGCTTTTGCTTATTTACTCATCCCAAACGCCTCACCGCGCCCGCAGCGAATGCGTAATCCGCTGCCCCGTGGCGAAGTCGAAGAGCGTGAGGCGGCGGAGACGGAAAAGGGACACCCAGTAGGTACGCAGCGATTGGATGTAGGCACGGCGGGCACCGTCTTTCTCGCGCTGGGCGTCGAACAGGTCGGTGACATCGATGTTGCCAACGCCGTAGCGACCACGGGCGACGGCGAAGCGGCGGGCGGCGACAGTGTCGGCTTTGGCAGCGATCTGGACTTGCTGCTGCTGCTGCTGGAGGGCGAGCGCTTCGAAGTAGACTTCTTGGTCGAGTTCGTCGCGGCGGAGCGTGGTGGTGCGCATGGCTTCTTCGAACCCAGCTTCGGCGGCATTCAGTTCGGCACGGCTGCGGCCCCATTGGTAGAGGGGCACCTGAAAGCCGACGCTTAAGGCTTGCTGATTGAGCGGATTCTGGAAGGCATCACTGAGGTCGGGCGCACTCTGGTTTAGGCCGAAGCTCGCATTCAGCGTGGCCGAGAAGCTGTTGGCACGGCGCGCCTGCGCTACGTTGCGCGCCGCTGTTTGCTCTTGCAGCACGAGGTTATCGAAGGCCGAGCGGTTGCGACGGGCCTCGGCGACGGCACGTTCGGGATCGATGGCAAGGGCAACAATGGTGGTGGGCGGAATGACGTCGAGGTCGGCGTTGTACGGAAGGCCGAGGGCCAGCTTGAGGTTCTGCACGGCGCGGTCGTAGGCGATGCGTGCATCAGCAAGCGAGGTCTGCGCATTGAGCAGCGCCAGTTCGCTCTGCAAGAGGTCGTTCTCGGCGATGCGCCCGATCTCGAAGCGCCCTTCCGACAGGGTGTAGATGGTATCGTTGACGGCCACGTTCAGCGTCTCCAGATCCAATGTCATCTGTGCGATGTAGACCTCGAAGAACTGCCCGGCAATGTCTACGGCGACGCCTTCCATCGCCTCGGCAAACGCCTTGTGCGACGCTTCGTAGCGCACCGCTTCGAGCCGCCGGTTCCACTTCTGCGCGTTAAACTGCAAGATCGGCTGCTGCACACCTATCACGAGCGGCGAAGCTTGCCATTCGCCGAAATCGAAGTTGCCAAACTGCTCGATCCGGCTCAGCCCCGACTGCACGAACACCTGCCCGCCCGTCTGCGACACCACTTGGCTCACCCGCAGGTTCGCCGACGACTGCCAGCGGCTCTGCTCGACGTATCGGATGGAGCCATCGTCTTGCACCACATCGGCGATGGAGCGCTGGAGACCGGGTGCATTACCCGTAAGCGAAATGGAGGGCCGAAAGGTCGCCACGAAAGCACGGTAGGTCCAGTCAGCCTCGGCGTATTGGAGGCGGGCCACGGCGGCAGCAGGGCTCTGCGCCTGCGCCAACGCGATGGCGTCTTGCAGCGTGAGGCGTGTCGTCTGCGCCTCGACTGGCAAGACGAGCAGGGTCAGAAGCAGAAAGGCGATTGCGTAGGTTCCGCGCACAGTACTAACGGAGTTGGTTGGAGAACGCATACGGACGACACTTACTCGTGCCGGAGGGCATAGACGGGATCGTGCATGGCCGCACGGCGCGCTGGAAGCAGGCCAAACACCAACCCAACGGTCACAGAGACGAGAAAGGCCAACAGGATTGATGTGGCCGTGATCTCGGTGGCGATGCCTGTACTCTGCTCGATGCCTAAACTCAGGCCAACGCCCAACAGAATGCCCAAGATGCCGCCGGTGAAGCTGATGACGATGGCCTCGATGAGAAACTGCATCACCACATCGCGACTCGTCGCCCCGACCGCACGCCGCACACCGATCTCTCGGGTACGCTCCATCACCGAGGCCAGCATGATGTTCATGATCCCAATGCCGCCGACCACCAGCGAAATCGACGCAATTGCGGCTAGGACGATGTTGAAGATGTTCTGCGTGCGCCGTTCTTGTTGAAGCAGAACTTCGGGAATGATCACCTCGAAATCGACGACGCCGTAGTGCCGCCGTTCCAACATCCGCGTGACGACATCGGCGACGGGCCGCATCAACTGCGAGTCGCCGACTTGCACGACGAGGCGGTCGACTTGGTGGTAGTTGGCCTCGCCTTCGATGCCGCGGCGGCGGTCGCGTTGGGCTTGCTGGAGATCCTGCGCTGTCAGCTTCTGGCGATCCTCGAAACGCAGCAACTGCGTCGTGATCGGCGTGTAGATGTCAAGGTCGAAGTTGCGAATGCCGAGGCGCTCGACCTGCTGTTCCGAGATGTTGCGCGGCTTCAGCACCCCGATCACCGTCAGCCAGAGTCGCCCACACTTGATGCGGTTGCCGATGGCTTCTTCTTGGGGGAAGAACTTGGTTTTGACATCGTGCCCGATGATCGCTACCGGCGCGGCTTGATCGATCTGTGTAGCGGAAAACAGGTTACCCTCGGCCAGTTCAAAGTCGCCTGTCTGGAAATACGAGCGGTCTACGCCGATCAACTTCGTACTGCGCCGCAGCCCCGCCCGCAGCGCCGTCGTCTCGATCACCACTTCCGGGCTCACGGCCTCCACGCCTGGAATCAGCGACGCAATGCTGTTGGCATCGTGCAACGTCAGTCCCGGCGAAAACGGGCGTTTCTCTGCCAGCGACGGGTCGTCCTCGGCATCAACTGAGCCTTCCTCTTGCTCCACCAGCGGAATCACGATGATGTTGTTCGCGCCCAACAGCTTGATCTGGTTGAGGATCTCTTCCTGCGCGCCGCGTCCAATGGCTAACATCGAAATCACCGACGCCACGCCAAAGATGATGCCCAGCGACGTCAACATCGCACGCAGCCGGTTGTGCCCAACCGCATCCAAGGCGATCCGAAGGTTGTATGCTAGTTTATCGAACACTTCTGGGGGTGGGAGTTTGGGGGTGTGGGTGGTTGGGAGTTTGGGAGGTTTGGGGTGTGTGGGGAGTTTGGGAGGTTTGGGGTGTGTGGGGAGTTGGGGAAGTTGGGGGAGTGTAGGGAGTCAAGTCTGGTGAACTGTCAAGGTCGTAGAGGGCTTCAGGTTCGCGCGCTAGGGTGCTAGGGC
>CAYYHN010000334.1:0-5641 GCA_964471245.1 uncultured Rhodothermaceae bacterium
TGGCTGTCGACGAGGCCTTGCGACGTGTCGATCTGGCTGGGCTCGAAGCGAAACCCGTTACGCAACTCTCTGGTGGCCAACAGCAACGTGTTGCCCTTGCGCGCGCCCTCGCTGTCGCTCCCGATGTCATTCTCTTCGACGAGCCGCTCTCCAACCTTGATGTTGCGCTTCGGGAGCAGACGCGTGCCGAACTCAAGCAACTGCAGCAACGCCTTGGGACGACGAGCATCTATGTGACGCATGATCAGCAGGAAGCGCTCGCACTCTCTGACCAAATCGCCGTCATGCGGGCTGGCCAAATTCAGCAGATTGGTCCGCCGGAGCAACTCTACCGTGAACCAGCAACGGCGTTTGTAGCTAAGTTCTTAGGGGGCAGCAACATCATTGAAAACCGTACCCTTGCGAAACAACTCGCCGGATCGCCTGCCCCAGATGAACAGCATGTGTTAGCTGTACGCCCAGAACATTTACGGATTGGGGCCGAAGGTATTGTGGAAGGGCGACTTAAAGCGCGCCAGTTTCTGGGGACGCATGCTGAATGTTGGATTGAAACGGATGGTAGTACCGTACGCGCATGGGTTGATCCGGCGCAGGAACTGGCTGAGACGGTCTATCTGTCGGCGCAGCAATCGCGGTGGGTTAAGGCATCGTAGCGTTGGCTAGGTCAACTTTAGCAGCGGCGTAAATCGGGCCGTTTGCACCGCGTTGCACATAGGCTATCACAGAAGCACGTTCCCGAACAAGATCGTCTGGAATGGGGAGCAGCGATGCGTCCTCGGTGGGCGACACGGTTTGGAAGTGACGCACCACATTGTCGTGTACCAGCCGTCGGCCCCGGTTCTCTCCGCGTGTCACCTGTTGCGTGAGTTCGCGTTCAACGAGGGCAAGGTGCAAAACGCTGCCTTCCATCACGCCCGATACTATCCAGCTTGCAGCTAAAGTCGCATCATCGTGAGGCGCTACCGAAAGCGATAGGGTGCTGGTTGGCGTTTCGCTGAACACGGTTGCCAAATGTGTTTCCAGTGCCGCCTGGTCCGAGCCCACGACCCCAAAGCGGCCATTTACAACCATCTGGGGTGTGTAGACGCCTTCGCGTAAGGTGTGATTGTAAGCCCGTTGCCGCTGGGAATAGGTCGCGTCGCTGTAGGGGTCACGCCAGCCAAGGTAATTCCAGTAATCTACGTGGAAAGACAGCGTGTAGATGGGCAGGCCAAGTTCTTCAGCGTCAGCGGCGACTTGGGAGAGGAGGCGGTCGGCGGGCGGGCAACTGGAGCACCCCTCCGATGTGAAGAGCTCGATCAGCGCAAAAGCTTGCGATGCGTCGGGTGGCGTTTCAATGTGTGGAGGGTTTGCCTTGGAGGGTATCGTATGGACCCACACGCTCAAGGCGGCGAGCATAAGTAGGCACAGGCTCAATATACGCATCAACATGGGCGGCTCCTCTTCGTGGTATTCGCAACATGCTGAAGGTAGCACTTGAGGTGGGCGATGTCTTCACAAGAGCATCACACGGAGGTAATCCAAGTTTGATCAGTTCAACTTGGGTTGAATCGAAGAAAGGAGGAATCGACGAGTCGAAGATGAGCCTGCACGTACGCGCGTTTCCTTGATTCCTCGTTTCCTCGTTTCCTTGATTCCTCGTTTCCTTGATTCCTCGGCTCAATTTTCAAGCAAATTGTACCGAAGTTGCATTTGGTACCCCCGTATGCCTTAGCCCCGCAAAAATGCTTTAACGGCTTGCACCCGGCGGCGGGCGACCGGGAGGGTTGCGCCAGATTTGAGCTTCAGCTTGTAGGTGCCAGAGAACCACGGGATGAGTTCGCGGATCTGCGTGACGTTGAGCAGAAAAGCTCGATGAATCCGAAGGAAATGGGCGGGGTCGAGGCGGTCTTCAAGCTGTTGCAGCGTTAAGTCCGTCAGGGGCGAACCTTCGGCCGTATGGGCAACAACTAGCTTGTCCTTGGCTTCGAAGTACTGGACTTCGGTCGGCTCTACCACCCGTAGCCGTGTGCCAATATGCAACGTGAGGCGGCGGAGCGGGTGATCACTTCGGGTGTTGCTGAGCGCTTGCAAGCCGTCATTCGCTGGTTGTCCCGAATCCATCAGTGACGCCACGCGCTGCAAGGAGTGGGTGAGGCGTTCGAGGCGGACGGGCTTCATGAGGTAGTCGAGGGCATGGACTTCGAAGGCACGCAGCGCATATTCGTCGTAGGCCGTGACGAATATGATGTGCGGGCGCGGCGGAGCCATCAGGTCGAGCACGTCGAAGCCATCGAGCACGGGCATCTGCACATCAAGGAAGACGAGGTCTGGACGCTTGCTGTGGATTAAGGGCAGGGCCTCTTTGCCGCTAGCAGCTTCACCAATAATCGAGACAGGTACCTCGGCTTGGTCGAGCAGCATGCGCATGCGTTCACGCGCCAGCGGCTCGTCATCAACAAGGATTGCGCGGATCATGAGGCAGAGGTAGATGACGTGCGTGTGAGCAGACGCTGGGCATCGAAGGGATCGAACGGGCGGTGCACATCCGTCTGGTATGGGAAGTGGAGTTGCACGCCGTCGGGGAGGATGCGTAGTTGACCGGCTTCGCCGAAGCGGAGGTAGAGGCGGTCGCGCACATTGGCGAGGCCAGTGCCGTTGGGAAGTACATCAGCCGGGTCGGTGCTGCTGAAGCCGGGGCCGGTGTCACGGACTTCGAGGAGCAGGTGGTCTTTGCCGTATCGCCATCCACACACGCGAACCGCGCACGCGTCCTCGGTTTGTGCTACCCCATGCTTCACGGCATTCTCGACCAAAGGCTGGAGCAGTAAGCTTGGTACTTGGGCATCGAGGATGTCGTTTGCTACGTCAATGTGCACGTGCAGGCGATCTCTAAAACGGGTCTTTTCGATGTCAATGTAGGTCTGCGTTGCTTCCAGCTCTTCGCGCAAAGTGACCGTCGGCTGCTTGGAGGCACGCAATGCGTAGCGAAACAGGTCGGCGAGGGCTTCGGTAGTGCGTTCGGCTTCTTCGGGGCGAATGCGAATCAACGCAGCAATCGAGTTCAGTGTATTAAATAGAAAGTGTGGGTTGATTTGGGCACGTAATGCTTTCAGCTCAGATTGTAGCACAGTCTGTTCCGCATCACGAAGGCGACGGTAGAAGTCAAAGGCGTACGTCAGCGAAGTCACGATAATGACGGCAATAAACGAGATTACGATAATCTGCAGGCTGGGAGGTTCAGCTCCACGCGATTGATTCAGGAACAGATCACAGATCCAAGCATCGATCCGCTTTGCCACCACAAACATGGTGACGGTGCACACGGTAATGATGAATACATGCCCGGCCACACCAAGCCAGGAGCGGAGTGGCACATACCTGAAGAGCAGGTGCTTCGAAATCAGCACGGTCGACCACATCGTAATAGTGTACATGGTCGAGATCATCAACTTAAATCCCGGCGTGTCATCTCCGCGGAGATCCCAATATTGGCCGCGTTGCAGCCATGCCGACAGCATCTCAGGCTCATTGAGCCAAGCGATGAGCAACCCAATGCCGCACCCCGCAACCACCATCGCAAGCGCGTACCAGCCGATGGAAACGAGGCGCTGCCGATAGGTGGCGATATTGAACTTGGTAGCTGTACGCATATACACACCATGAGTTAAGCGAATCAGATCGTAAACGCAGGCATCGGGCCGAAGCTCCACAGGCACGACAAACGGTTGATGCAATGAGATGAGCGGTCATTCAGCGCGAGGATTCGTACCGCATCGGTGAGGCTGCAAGTCTTGTGGTGCACCCCACCGATGCGGTTATTCGATGCCAAACGCCCTAAAACTCAAATTCGACGCCAACGATGGGCAGCGTAGAGAACTGCGTCCGCTCGTCGATACGTAACTCGTCGAAGTTCCAGTAGAACTCCTCCACGTTGGCGCGATTGTAGGCATTCCACAAGCTGACGAACGTCGTCACGTTGCTGTTGCGGAAATTGAAGCGGCGGTCGGCGCGGATAAAGAGTGAGTGGTAAGCCGGAAGCCGCTCATCATGGAAGCGCGACACATCCAAGACTTCATCGCCCACTTGCTGGGTCAAGGCTTCATCGATAGGCGTGTACGGACGGCCACCTGTGTAGCTCCATCGGACGCTCACTTCCCACAGCGCATTAGGCTTGTACCCACCGACCACGCTGAAGAGCGAGCGGGCGTCGAAGGCACGGTCACGCCATTCGCCTTGGTAATCGCGGTAGCGCGAGCGGAAGAAGGAGGCGCTTGCCAACCCGTAAAACCCTTGGGCCAGCTTCTTTTGCAGCAGAATGTCGACGCCGCGTGACCATGCCCGACCCGAACTTTGAAGGCTTCCGGCAATCTCGCCTCGATTGTCGAGCACATAGGTTGGGTCACCGAGCGTATTCGTTGGAGCTAACTCCGGCAAGTCGCGGTACTGCTTGTCGTAGAGTTCCACGGTGAACTTGGTGCTCGGCGTGAGGAGGTAGGACGCGCCTACGATGTAGTGCAGCGCTTGCATGGACGCAAGGTCTTCGTTGATCGCGTTTTGTGCGCGTATGAACAGCGGTACGGATTGCCTGAACGAGCCAACACTGCCATTGAATGCGAGGCGGCTGGTCAGGTCGTAGCTGAGCGCGACCCGTGGCGAGACGTATACGTCGCCATTCAGCGACCCATAGTCGAGGCGGGTGCCGATCGTTGCTGTAAGTTTGGATGTGGGGCGAAGGACGGTACTCGCAAATGTCCCAACGCGTACTTCGGTAAGGTCTTGCTCTGTATTAAAGCCAGATTGTTGAATGCCCGTACGGCTTAGGTAGGTGCCTTGCTCGAAGGCAAAGTCGCCAGCTTCCAGCATGGCCTCGCCTCCAAACTCCAGCTTGACGCGGGGGTTGAACTGTACGAAGTTCACGTTGCGCAGCGTGGCATAGTTCGTCGTGATCGTTTCGTCCAGCTTCGTGGTCTCATCAGCGACGAGGAACGACTCAAAGTCGCGCGTACGGATGGAGTATGAAAGGGAGGTGTTGGAAAAGCCATCGCCTTGCCAGAGCGACCGAACGTTGACGCCGATGGTGTTCTGGCGGTTACGCCCATCGATGAACTCGTCGGTTCCTTCTTCGAGGGCGTCATCCCGGTCTTGCTGAAAGCGATTCTGGCCGTACAGGTTCAGGAGCGTAAGCGTGTGCTGGTCATTCAGCTTCAGGTTGATTTTTCCCTGAACATCGCCAAACGTTGGAGCGCCACCTGCGTTGATGGCGCTTGCGATGAGGTCGAGGTAGCTGCGGCGGGCGGAGATAAAGAACGATCCATCATTTCCAGCGAGCGGACCTTCGAGGATCGCCGTGCCGCCCGAAAAGTTTAGGCCGAGTTCACCCGTGTAACCGTCACGATTGCCGTTGCGGTAGGTTAGGTTGCTCACAGACGACAAGCGGTCGCCATAGGCTGCCGAAAAGCCCCCCGTGAAGAAGTCGACGCGTTCCACAAACTCGGTGTTGATGAGCCCCGTCGGGCCAAACGATGAGCCATCGCCCGTGGCGAAGTGCTGGGTGTTCGGGATGAAGATGTTATCGATGTAAAACGCGTTCTCGATGGGGCTACCCCCGCGAACAAAGAGGTCTTGGCTAGTATCACCCCGCGATGCTACGCCCGGCAAG
>CAYYHN010000335.1:0-5634 GCA_964471245.1 uncultured Rhodothermaceae bacterium
CTTCGGTGCCTTCGGTTGGGATCTCCTGCGTGGCGGCCATCGCCGAGCCGTCGCCCGTGAAGCCCATGCCGACGTTATGTGGGTCGAGGATGCGGATCTTGACCGGGAAGTTGGTCACCTGCTCCTGCGAGCCCGCGCCAGAGATGCGGGCCGAGTTGGCGATCTCGGTCACGACGCCTTGGAACGACCGCTCGGGGTACGCATCGACCTCAATGCGTGCCGTGTCGCCGAGGACCACATTCACCACGTCGTTCTCATTGATGTCAACCTGCATCTCCATCGCGTCGAGCTTGGCGACACGCATAAGTTCGGTGCCCGTCATCTGGCTCGTGCCAACCACGCGCTCGCCGAGTTCTACGTTGAGGATACTGATGGTACCACTCATGGGGGCGTAGATCGATGTCCGGCCGAGGTTCTCTTTAGCCTCACGCAGGCGGGCTTCGGCGCTCTGGACGGCATACTGTGCGGCATCGAACGAGGCCTTTTGCACTTCGTACTGCGTCTCGGCACGCTGGTAGTCGCTCTCAGAGACGGCCTGCTTTTCGAACAGATCCTTCTGGCGCTGGCGTTCGATTTCGGCGTTCAGCATGTCGGCACGGCGCTGTGCGAGCGTGGCCTGCGACTGGAGCACGCCTGCTTCGGCTTGCTCGACCTGCGCGACGTAGAAGTCAGGATCGATACGGGCGAGCAAGGTCCCTTGCCGCACCATGTCGCCTTCCTTGACGGGCAAGGCGATGATCTCACCGGAGACGTCGGAGCTGATGTTGACTTCGACTTCGGGTTGCATGCGGCCCGAAGCTGTAACGACTTGCGTGACGTCGCGGACATCTACGCTGGCCATTTCGACTTCGATGCTGTCATCCTGCTCGCCGAGGAAACCCATGCGCTGCCCAATGGCACCGACGGCTACGACAAGGACCAAAAGGCCCACTACGATGAAGATGATGCGGCGCGTGGCGCTCTTTTTCTTCGCCATGATTGCTTGCGTGTGGATTGGTGGAGGCGAGGCCCGGCACTGCAGGCGGCTGGAAGCAATGCCGGTTGGGTAGGGAATAATCTAGCGGAACAGCGGCTCGTTCGGGTTGAGCGTGCCTTGGTAGTAGCGGATCACGTGCTCCTGAAAGATAAACTGGTAGACGGCCTGCGCGCGCCCGCTGAGGGCTTCTACGTACGTGGCGCGTGCCTGCGTCAACTCGACGAGTGTCGAAGCACCGACGTTGTAGCGCTCCTGCTCGACGGCAAGGGCTTGCTCGGATGCACGCAGCTGCTTTTCGGTCGTCTCAAGCCGCTTCAAGTCGGTCTGATAGTCGAGGTAGGCTTGGCGCACGTCCAACGCGATGCTTTGCTGCAGGTTCTGCATTTCAAGCTGGGCATTGTTGTACTGTACGCGGGCGCGCTCGATGTTGGTGCGTGTCTGGAACCCGTTGAAAATTGGAACACTGAGGTTGATGCCGACGGATTCCGAGCGGTTGTCATCGATCTGCGATCCAAAGCCGTCCGTGCTGCGGCTGGTGTAGTTGCTGCCTGTGCTGCCCGAGAGCGAGACACGTGGCATCTGGCTGCTCTTGGCGAGTTTGATACCAAGGTCCGCCGCTGCGATCGAGGCTTCTTGGGCACGCAGGTCCGCACGCTCGCTCAAGGCGCTGCGCAGCAACTCCTGTGGGTTGTACATCTGCGGCGTAGGTACCGTCTCGCTAGAGTTCGGCGCTGTAAACTCGTAATCACCCAGCGGATCAAGTTGCAGCACTTGGATCAGACGGGTTTCGCTAAGTTGAAGGGCGCGCTCGGCTTCCAGCAAGCGCAACTCAGCCGAAGCCAACGTGGCTTGCTGCTGGTAAAGGTCCGAGATCGGGCGGGTGCCGACGTTGGTAAACTCTTCGATTCGCGTCAGTTGCTGTTGCTGAGCCGTTACGTTCTCCTGCTGGATGCGGATACGCTCTTGGTCGAGGATGACCTGCAAGAAGTTCTGGACGACATTGAAGACAACCGTCTGCTTGGTGCGATCTAAGTCGTAGTTGTTGGCTTCAAGGTTGACGCGTGCTTGCTTGAGCGAGTTGGTGTTGTTGAAGCCGTCGAAGACGGTGACGCCGGTATTCAGGCCGAGGCTAAAGCCGTCAGTCTGATCGCGGACGAGCTGGCCGGAGGTGAGGTCGAAGGTGAGGCCCCAGTTGCGGTTGGCGCGTGTGGAGAAGTTGAGGTCAGGCAAGAAATCTGCCCGCTCTTGGCGTACGGTCACGGCCTGTAGGTTGACTGTGTTCGTCGCGCGTTTGATCGTAACGTTTTGGTCGAGCGCAATGTTGACGGCGTCGTTAAACGTAATCTGGCGGGCTTGCTGCGCGAAAGCGGGTAGGGTGCCGAGGAGGCCAACAAGGGCGATGACCAGCGCCGTGCGGATAGGGAAGGCGGATCGGTTTGACATGGGATTCCTGAGAGAAGCATACATGGTGGTAACAGAGCAACGGTGGCAGTAAACGGCGGCATTGGTGCGATTGTTACGCTGCCTCAGCATACCAAACCTTCGTTGCACAACCGAACGCCCTGTTCAACCCACGTGCCATACATCACAAGGCCGCGCCGGTAGCGCTATACCGTGTTCATTTGCGGACTCCTGTACGCCAGCGAACACTGCATGTTACGAAACCGGGCAATGTTTCCTTTCCTTCACACGATTTTGGCATCTCTGTGCAAACCTTTTTCGCGTTCCATCTGTCTCGTTTAGCCTAGAGGTTTGGCGCAACATGTACTGCGCAGACACAGATTGTGGGGTCTGTGGTTCAGCTTAAACAATGGGCGATAGGAAGGGGGGCTTTCTGGTAAGTGGTCTTTGATTTTGCGCCTCAGAGACTGTTTGAACTGGGTTGGAAGGCGAGACTGTAAGATTTTCGATAGCAGCTTTGTTTGATTTTGGGGTGCGTAGCAGCGCTATGTGCCGAAAAACCGGAGGCAAAGCCGAAGGGCATCGAACAAAGCTGCCCGAAAAGATTCGGTTGCAGACCCAAGTCGAGTTACCAAACAGGCTGTAATATTCTCTAATGCCGTTCCTCTTTCAAAGCAGGCCGCCGCTTAGAGTAGAAGCTGCGTACCGCTAGGTAAGAAGTCGGATAATGCCAGTCGTGCCGTTCACTTCGACGTGTTGCCCGTCTTGTAGTTTGGTCATCACCTGGTCGATGCCAGCTACGCAGGGCTTGCCGTATTCGCGTGCGACCACAGCGCCGTGCTGCAAGACGCCGCCCACTTCGAGTACAATCGCGGCGGCATTCGCAAACAGCGGCGTCCAGCCGGGGTCCGTGGTATAGGCGACCAAGATGTCGCCCTTCGCGATGGGTTTTTCATGGGGATGGTGCAGCACCTTGACTGGGCCAACCGCCACCCCATTCGAAAGCGCCACACCACGTAGCTCGCCGGGCTTCTCTGGGCGCGGTGGTGGCCGCAAGATCCGGCCCCGCGAGTCGATGACACCGGGGAACTGCGGCACGTGGGCTGCGAGGCGTTTGTAGAAACGGGTACGTTCGGTGCGGAGGGCGTGAAGATCCAACGAAGGATCTTGATGCGCGTGCGTGATGTCGTCAAACGTCAGGTCAAAAATTGCTTCAGCCGATGCTAGCCGCCCTGCTTCGACGAACTGCTGGCCCTCCCGCAGCACCCGTTGGCGAACGGCTTGGTACAGCAGCAGGTTATGGTGTTTAGGCGTATCACGGGTGCCTGCGAACAGGTCGATGATGGTGTAAACGTGGCGAAGCATCGTGCGGCGAAGCCATCCGGATTGGTGCAGGAGGGTTTCATAGGCCATATGGCGGTTCGCCACAAGGCGCTGGTGCGCTGCTTCCGGATCGAAGTCTACATCGTCGCCAGACATGAACGACATTTGCCGCAGGGCCAGCAGCGGATCGTCGGCGTAGCGAGGGGTGGCTAGGTCCATCTCTAGCGGCCCACGGCAGCCGTACTGTATCGTAAACGCATCCCATGCTTCGAGGAATGCGGCAGGCATGGAGCGATTGGTGATGCGTTCGGCAAGGCCTGGCAGGTCGTCAAAGTCGGACGGAGGGAGCAGCTTCGCCATGCGATGAAGGGCAAGGCCCATTTCCACCACGACATTGCCGGTGAACCCGAGCTTGAGCTGATCGGCAAGGGCCTGCCGCGCAGCCGTTTTTTTTGCTCCAGCCACACGGTCGACGAGCGCGAGACCTACTAGCCCTGCCGTGAGGGCCGCCATCGTAGATTTGAACAGGTAGGCAATCGAGTGAGCAGCGTACGTGTCCACGAACTCATCGAGAGGCAGGTCCGTGTCGAGGTTCTTTAGGCCTTCGTTTTCGTACGAGGTGGCGTTGTGCTGGTACGTCTGGAACGCGCGTTTGGGGGCCACAAGCGCCCACACGATGTTGCCGAGTGCTCCACGCATGCGCCACAGTACCCGTGGTAGGTAGCGGACCATGCGCAGCCGTGCCCACGGCGGACGCGTTGGGGCGCGGTACTGCTGCACGTCGATGGCCGCAAGAGTCTGCGCCATCAAAGGGTCACTGTCTTTTCCGGCCTTCGCCATCCGCTGCGGACTGGCCAGCCACATGGCGTTGGAGAGGTTCTGGTACATGCGGTTGCCCGCAAAGAACCACATCGCTTGGGCAAACGTCAGGTTCAGGTCGAGTCGTCCGAAGGCCATCTTCACCAACCCCCTGACGCTGGCGGCCATCCAGTCCAGTCCCAACGGGGAGATCGGCGCATTGATGGTGAACCCCGACGAAAGCGCAAGGTCCGTGTAGACGAACCGGCGCGCACCGGGAGGCGTCACCATCTCCGGTGGAAGTGGCACGTAGGTTGTGATGGCGCGTGCTTGCAGGACGTAGAGCGTATCGTCCGTAAACGCCCATTCGATGTCCATCGGCTGGCCGTAGTGAGCCTCGATGCGCTCGATGGTGGAGGTGAGTTCGCGGAGCTGTCCATCGGTTAAACAGTACGCGTCGGGCTGTTCAGGGGGAGATGCGTACGTGCCGCCGTCTGCATCTAGCCAGATGGCCGTATCCTTTTTTCCGAGGGTTCGCTCGATGATGGTGCCGTCGTATTTGTTGACGACGAAATGGTCGGGTGTGATCTGCCCTGCTACAACCGATTCACCCAGCCCCCAGTTGGCATCGATGACGGCTTCATCGTAGTCGTTGGTGAGGGGATTCAGCGAGAAGCCGACCCCTGCCACCTCGCTGGCAATCTGCTGTTGGACGATCACGGCGATGCGCGGCGATAGCACATCGAAGCCGTGTTCGTGTTTGTAGACGAACACACGGGCGTCAAGGCTCGACGCGAAGCAGTGCCGTAGGGCGTCCTCTACATCGCCGAGCCGGACGCCGAGCCGCGTTTCGTAGCCGCCCGCAAACGAAGCTGTAGTCAGGTCTTCCTCAGGCGAAGAGGAGCGTACCGCGAAGCACGTCGCCTTGTCCATGGGTGCCAGCAGGCGGCGGAGATTGGCGAGGGCTGCCTGCTGGGCGTCTGTGAATGGGAGCGTGGCGCTGTGGTGCTTCAGGGCGTCGCACAGCGCGGGCCACTGGTCGGGCGTGGCCTCGGCAAGGGTGTGCCATGTGGGGGTCGCCTTGAGTGCCGCAAACCAAGGCGCAAAGAAGGCTGTGGTGAGCACTGCACCGGGAG